>REDK01000027.1 GCA_007693535.1 Chromatiaceae bacterium | reverse complement strand
GGCGGTCGTCGGGGGCGCGGCCGGGGCAGTCGTCGGCGCGGCCGGGACGGCGGCTGCCAGGCTGGTCGCCGGGTTGGCGGGCGGCTCGGCGGCCGGGGTGGGCGGTGTCTCGACGGGTTTGCGTTTCTTGCCGAAACCGAACATGGCGGTGGGGTCCTGCGGTCAGCGGTTGGGGCCGGAGCGGAGGGCAGCGGACCCGGCGCGCGGACGCCGGCCGGTCGTGCGCGACCGCGGGGTCCGGAACCGGCATCCTAGCAGACCCGCCGGGCGTTGGTCCCGGGCGCTCCCAGCCGCGAAATCCTGGTGACGGGTGACGTCCAGGACGCCTTCTCAGGGGTGGGCGGGTCCGGTCAGTCAGCGGCGGGACGGTTGTTGCGCATCGCCACGGCGATCTCCGAACCAGGGGCGACCGGCTCGATGAACTGGATGCTGGCTAGCGGGATCAGCATGCGCGTGGGCTGATGCAGCTCCTGGCCGCGGCGCATCAGCACGTTGCTGACCTGCTCGTTCTCTCCCTGGACCTGACGGATATAGTGCGTCTCGGTCAGGACCAAGGCGGTGCGGGTGCGCTGGTGCGGATGACCGTAATAGGCGATGCCGGTGTTCAGTAGCACGGCGACATAGTCGGCATCGTCCAGGGGCAGCTCGTCGCGCCACTGCTGCCAGACCAGGCTGGCCAGCAGCAGGGTCAGCACCAGCATTGGCAACAGCCACAGGATGGCGACGGTGCGGCGGTTGCCGGCGGCAGGGGAGGCGGATGGTTCCATGGGAGACTCTCGGACGGGATGAACGGATGGCAGCAGCCGGCTAGACCGAGTCGGGCCGGACTGGATCGAACCGGGTGCCACCGGGTTGGAGTCAAGCGGGCGGGGCTGGGCTTGGTGGGAACCCCGCGGCTCGGTGGGGGTCCACCCTGGCGCCCCCATTTGCCCCCGCGCAGATTGTAACAATGCCCGCCCGCCGCCAGGTCCGCCGCGGTGTGAACCCCCAACCTCTGTCGTATGGATCGGATACGTATGAATAGAATTCTGCCGGCCCTGCTGGCGATCCTCGGACTGGTGCTGTTGCCGGCCGTCGCTAGCGGCACCTCCAGCGTCCACGAGCGCGTCCTTGACAACGGCCTGAAGGTGTTGGTCAAGCGCGACAGTCGGGCCCCCATCGTGACCTCCCAGGTCTGGTACAAGGTTGGCTCCAGCTACGAGTATGACGGCGTCACCGGCATCTCCCATGCCCTGGAGCACATGATGTTCAAGGGCACCGAACGCCTCGCCCCGGGCGAATTTTCGCGCATCATCGCCGCCAACGGTGGTGACGAAAATGCCTTCACCGGGCGCGACTACACCGCCTATTTCCAGAATCTCGCTGCCGATCGCCTGGCCGTCTCCTTCAAACTGGAGGCCGACCGCATGCGCCATCTGGCGCTGCCCGAGGACGAGTTCGTCAAGGAGATGGAGGTGGTCAAGGAGGAGCGCCGGCTGCGGACCGACGACAATCCCAACGCGCTGACCTTCGAGCGCTTCAACGCGGTTGCCTATGTCGCTTCGCCCAACCGCATCCCGATCATCGGCTGGCAGAGCGACCTGGATGCGATGCGCATCGAGGACCTGCGCGCCTGGTACCGGCAATGGTACGCGCCCAACAATGCCGTTTTGGTCGTGGTGGGCGACGTGGACCCGGCGGCGGTGTTCGCCCTTGCCGAGGAGCATTTCGGGCCGCTGGAGCCGGAGTCGATCGCCCCACCCAAGCCGCGTGCGGAGCCGCAGCAGTTGGGTGGCAAGCGTCTCTTGGTCAAGGCCCCGGCCAAGGAGCCCTACCTGCTGCTGGGCTACAAGACGCCGGTGCTCACCCAGGCCCACGTCGGGCAGGAGCCGGCCGACTGGGAGCCCTATGCCCTGGAGATGCTGGTGTCGGTACTCGACAGCGGCTCCAGTTCCCGCTTCAGCCGCGAGCTGGTGCGCGGTAGCCGCATCGCTGCCTCCGCGAGCGCCAGCTACAGTGCCTTCAGCCGGCTGCCTGGCATGCTGCTGGTGGGGGGCACCCCAGCCACCGGGCAGGACCTCGCAACCCTGGAGCAGGCCCTGCTAGCGCAACTGCAACGGCTGCGCGACGAGCCAGTCGCCGCTGACGAGCTGGCCCGCATCCGCAGTCAGTTGATCGCCGAGAAGGTCTACGAGCTGGACTCGGTGTTCTCCCAGGCGATGCAGATCGGCCAACTGGAGAGCGTCGGGCTGGGTTGGCCGCTGCTCGATGAATACGTCGAGCGCCTCTCGGCGGTGACCCCGGAGCAGATCCAGGCCGTCGCTCGCAAGTACCTCATTCCTGACACCCTGACCGTGGCCGTGCTGGAGCCGCAGCCGATGGACGCGGCCAGCCGCCGGCCGCCGACGGTGGATCTGGGCCGACATGGCGACCTGCGCTAAGCCCGGCGCCCGCATGCGCATCCGCATGGACGCCACCACCGCCACTGTCCTGCAATCCAAACGGACCCAAGCGATGAATCTAGAGCCGATTAATCCCGCGCCGCGCCGCCGCTGGGCCGCGGCCATCCTCATCCTGCTGCTGGGGCCGGCCGCTGCTGGCGGTGCCTTGGCGGCACCGCCGATCCAGACCTGGGAGACCCCGAGCGGTGCCCGCGTCCTGTTCGTCGCCGCCCCGGATCTACCGATGGTGGATGTGCGCGTCGTCTTCGACGCCGGCAGTGCCCGCGATGGCGAGCGTCCCGGGCTGGCCTCGCTGACCGCGGCGATGCTCGACGAGGGCGCTGGCGGGTTCAGCGCCGATGCGATCGCTGAGCGGGTCGAGGCGGTCGGAGCGCAATTGTCCACCGGTGCCGAGCGCGACATGGCCTTTGCCAGCGTCCGTTCGCTCACCGAATCCGCGGCCTTGGAGGTGGCAGTGGACACCCTGACCCGCATCCTCGCCGAGCCGAGCTTCGACGCCGCCGAGTTCGAGCGCGTGCGCCAGAACCGGCTGGTATCCTTGCGCCTGGCCGAGCAGAATCCCGGCACGGTTGGGCAGCGCGCCCTCTATCGCGCGGTGTTCGGCGAGCATCCCTACGCCAGCGATCCGAGCGGCACCGCCGAGTCGGTGAGCGCCCTGACCGCGGCCGACTTGGCTGCCTTCCATCAGCACTTCTACACCGCGCCCAATGCCACTATCGCGATGGTCGGGGCACTGGAGCGGCCGGCGGCGGAGGCCCTGGCTACCCGCATCACCGCCGCATTGCCGCCAGGCACCGCTGCGCCGCCGGTGCCACCGGTGCCGGACCTGCCGGCGCCCAGCCTGGAGCGCATCCCCTTCCCATCCAGCCAGACCCATGTCTACGTCGGACAACCCGGCATGCGCCGCGATGATCCGGACTATTTTCCGCTCTATGTCGGGAACCACATCCTCGGTGGCGGCGGCCTGGTCTCGTTGCTGATGGCGGAGGTGCGCGAAAAACGCGGGCTGTCTTACAGCACCTACAGCTACTTCGTCCCCATGGCTGAGCGCGGCCCGCTGCTGTTGGGCCTGCAAACCCGGCACAGCCAGGCCGATGCGGCGCGCGCGGTGATGCTGGAGACGCTGCAGCGGTTCATCGCCGCAGGCCCGAGCGCGGCAGAACTGGAGGCGGCCATCCAGAACCTGACCGGCAGCTTCCCGCTCCGTATCGCCAGCAATGCCAGCATCGTGCAGTACCTGGCCATGATCGGCTTCTATGGTTTGCCGCTGGATCATCTGGACCGCTTCACCGAGCGTGTCGCCGCGGTCACCGCGGAACAGATCCGCGACGCCTTCCAGCGCCGGGTACAGCCGCAACGCCTGGCGGTGGTGCTGGTAGGCGGCGACGACGAGCCGACCCCGGCCAGCGCGGCACCTGCCGCCGACCCGGACATTGGTTCCAGCGCTAGCCCCAGTCGTGGTTCCAGTAGCGGCGGCGCCGCGGGCACCCCGGCCGTCAGTGGCGCGGGCTGAGGGCGGTCAACTGCGCATCATCGGTGGCTGCTGGCGTGGGCGGCGGCTGCCGGTGCCAGCCGGGGCGCATCCCGGACTGCGTCCGACCCCGGACCGGGTGCGCGAGACCCTGTTCAACTGGGTGGCCCCGACCATCGCCGGCAGCCGCGTGCTCGATGCCTTCGCCGGCACCGGTGCGCTGGGGTTCGAGGCCGCCTCGCGGGGGGCCGCCGAGGTGCTGCTGATCGAGCAAGTACCGGCGCTGGCCGCCGGCCTGCGCGCTGCCGCCGCGCAACTGCAGGCGACCGCGCTGCAGGTGATCTGTGCCGACAGCCTACACTGGTTGGCGCGTGGCCCGGCGCAGCCGTTCGATCTGGTGATGCTCGACCCGCCCTTCGGGCAGGGCCTGCTGGCCCCTGCGCTAGCCGCCTTGAGCGCGGGATGGCTCACCGCCGGTGGCGTCGTCTACCTAGAGCTGGGGGTGCAGGAGAGGTTACCGCCACTGCCCGTCGGCTGGCGGTTGCAGCGGGACAAGCGCGCCGGTCAGGTCCGGTATGTCTTGGTCGCGAATGACGCCTGCACCGGTCGCGGGCAGGCGCGGTAGCGCATCCCTGCTGCTGCGGTCACCGCGCGCACATGACAGGCCCCGGGGCGGGTCTGCTATGCTGCTGTCCCCGTCGATCAGCCACAGGCCATGGCCTTGCGCAGCGTCGCCTATCCCGGAACCTTCGATCCGATCACCAACGGCCATCTCGACCTGATCCACCGCGCCGCGCGACTGTGCGACCGCGTCGTGGTGGCAGTGGCCGAGGACACCGGCAAGGTCCCCACCTTCACCATCGCGCAGCGGGTCGCGCTGGTGCAAGCGGTCTGCGCCGATCTGCCCAACGTCGAGGTGATCACCTTCTCGGGCCTGCTGGTCGCGTTCGTCCGCCGGCTGGGCGTGCATGTGATCATGCGCGGCCTACGTGCGGTCTCCGACTTCGAGTACGAGATCCAGCTCGCCGGCATGAACCGACGCATGGCGCCGGATATCGAGACCCTGTTCCTAACCCCAGCCGAGCAGTACACCTATATTTCATCCTCGCTGGTACGGCAGATCGCCCGCCTCGGCGGCGATGTCTCTTCGTTCGTGCCGCCGGTCGTCAATACTGCATTGCAGGAGCGGTTTGGATAAACTCCGGCACACCCCAACGTGCCCCGAGACGCCGGGGGGCTACGCACGCAGATCGACCCGCGCCCGGCGCCCCCGCCCGGCGTCCTCGCTACGAAGTCTTGCCATCCCTTGCCCAACTGGAGAAATCAGCATGGCGCTTCTGATTACCGACGAATGCATCAACTGCGACGTGTGCGAGCCCGAGTGCCCCAATGGGGCGATCTCTCAAGGCGATGAGATCTACGTGATCGAGCCGGATCTGTGCACCGAGTGCGTCGGCCACTACGAGACCTCCCAGTGCGTGGAGGTCTGCCCGGTGGACTGCATCATCACCGATCCCAACCACAAGGAGAGCGAAGAGGAACTGCGCGCGAAGTACGAGCGCATCACCGGCGACGCGGCGTGACGGCCACGTCAGCAGCGGGACTGACCGGAGGTCGCGACGCTGAACCTCCCGCGTTCGGCCCCGCCGGTTGAGTTCCGCCGGATGAACTCCGCCCGACGAGCACCGCCTGACGAGTCTCGTCGGACGAGCCCGGCGCGATGAACCCAGCGCGATGAACCCTGTCACCGAGGCCCCCTCGCGGGGCCTTTTTATTGCGGGCCAGCCCGCGGTCGCGGTCGGGCGTGCGCCAGCGCGGTCGGCCTCCTGTCCACCGCGCCAGCGCCGGCCGCTCGGCGGCTGGCGCTTGTCTTGCTTTTCTTGCTTTTGTTTGCTTTGGTTCGGGTCGGCGGTTGCGGCCGACTTAGGGTCAGACCCCAATGTCCAGGTGCGGGTCCCGGCCCCAGCGCCGGCCCCGCCGACCGCCGCATTGGCGACCGCGCATCCTCTGGCCACCGTTGCCGGCGCCGGGATCCTGGCCGCTGGTGGCAATGCCTTCGATGCGGCGGTCGCCGTCTCTGCGGTGCTGGCCGTGGTCGAGCCCTATGGTTCCGGGCTCGGCGGTGGTGGCTTCTGGCTGCTGCACGAGGCCGCGAGCGGCCGCACCCGGATGCTCGACGGGCGCGAGCGCGCTCCGCGCGCCGCGCGCCGGGACATGTACCTGGATGCAGATGGCCGCTTCGTCCCGGCGCTCGCCCTCGATGGCCCGCTCGCGGCCGGCATCCCCGGGGTGCCGGCCGCGCTGGACCACCTGGCCGCTGATTATGGTCGGCTGCCGCTGGCCACCACGCTGGCGCCGGCGATCCATCTGGCGCGCGTGGGTTTTCCGGTGGATGCCACTTACCGGCGCCTGGCCAACTGGCGTCTGGCGGCGCTGCGTGCCTCGCCGGCCGCTGCGGCCCAGTTCCTGGTCGGCGGCGAGGTGCCGGCGGCAGGCACGCTGCTGCGCCAACCAGACCTGGCGGTCACGCTGGAACACCTCGCCGCTGCTGGTCGTGATGGTTTCTATCGCGGTCCGGTTGCGGCGGCCCTGGTGGGCGGGGTGCGCGCCAGTGGGGGCATCTGGACCCTGGCCGATCTGGCCGAGTATCGGGTCATCGAACGCGACCCGATCGTTGGCCGCTATCGCGGCTGGCGCATTGTCAGTGCTGCGCCACCCTCGGCCGGCGGAGTAGCGCTGGTCCAGATGCTGAACATGCTGGATGGATTCGAACTGAACGCCCTGGACCCGGGCGCGCGGCTGCACCTGCTGGCCGAGGTGATGCGCCGCGCCTACCGCGACCGCGCCCGCTTTCTGGGCGATCCGGATCACGTCGAGATAACGGTCGCGCGACTGATCCATCCTTGGTACGCGGCCGGGTTAGCGCGCGATATCGATCCGGCCCGGGCGACACCGAGTAGTGCCGGCCAGGCACCGGTACCGCCGAGCGGAGCCGACACCACCCATTTCTCCATCCTTGATGCCGAGGGCAACCAGGTTGCCGCCACCCTCAGCATCAACTATCCGTTCGGCTCCGGTTTCGTACCGCCCGGCACCGGGGTGCTACTCAACGACGAGATGGACGACTTCTCGGCCCAGCCCGGGGTGCCCAACGCCTACGGCCTGGTCGGCGGCGAGGCCAACGCCATCGCCCCCGGTAAGCGCATGCTCTCCAGCATGAGCCCGACCTTCCTGGAGTCGCCAGCCGAGTTGGTCATCCTCGGCACCCCCGGCGGCAGCCGCATCATCAGCATGGTCCTGCAGGTGCTCCTTGCTGCCACTGAGGGCGGCACCGCGGCCGACTGGGTTGCTGCCCCCCGCATCCATCATCAGTACCGGCCTGATCGGCTCCAGTTCGAGCCCGCGGCGCTGTCGGCCGCGGTGCAGCAGACCCTGGTCGCGCGCGGTCATATCCTGGATGCCGTCGAACGGCCCTGGGGGGATATGCAGCTCGTCCATTGGGACCGTGCTGCGGGGCGCGTCAGTGCCGCCAGCGATCCCCGCGGTAGCGGTTTGTCATTGCTGCTGTCGGCGCCGACACCGGACCCGGCGGCAAGCGCGCGGGGAGCAGGCCCTTAGCATGGCGACCGCTGCCGACGTCCTCCTTGGCGGCGTGGCGGTCTCGCGAAACCACCGCGCGCCGCACGTGCCCGCCCGCATCGTCCTGCAAGCGGCAGTTGGCCGCTGCATGCCCGACCAACGACATGAGCTGGCTGGAAATTTCTCGCCGTATTGCGATCACCCGCCGAGTGCGCGCTGCGGCATCGATCCATCACGATCCTGAGGTACCGACCTGATGAAAACCTTGTTAATCGCACTCCTCACCCTGGTAGTGACCGGCAGCCTGCTGGCACCCGATACCGCTGAGGCGCGCCGCTTCGGCGGTGGCCAGAGTATGGGCCGGCAGTTCTCGACCCCGCAGCGTGCGACGCCTCAGCGCCAAGCGCAGCCGCAGCGCCAGCAGCAGGCCGACCAGCAGCGCGGCCAGCAGGCCGGCGCGGCGCCAACCAGGACCCAGCCCGGCGCCCGTCCCGGCGGTGCCAGCCGTTGGCTGGGCCCGCTGGCGGGCCTCGCCGCTGGCGGCCTGCTCGCCTCACTGTTCTTCGGTGGCGCTTTCGAGGGCTTCAAATTCATGGACTTCCTGCTCATCGCCGCGCTGATCGGCGGCGGTATCCTGCTGTTCCGGATGCTGCGACGCCGCAGTGCACCGACCCTGGCAGCACGCTCCGGGCTGCCCATCGGGGCCGGGGCTGGCTATGGCGGTCGCCCGCTGGCCACGCCGTTCCCCGGGCCGGGCACGCGCGGTGGTGGCCTGGCGTTGCCGGACGCGGGCGCCGGCAGCGCCGCGGCTGCCCCGGCCTGGTTCGATGGCGTCGCCTTCGCCGATGGGGCGCGGACTCACTTCATTCGCCTGCAGGCGGCCTGGGACAGGTCCGACTTCCGCGACATCCGCGATTACACTGCGCCGGAACTGTTTGCTGAACTCAAGCGCGCGCGCGAGGCCATGGGCTCCGTCGATAACTACACCGAGGTGGTGCGGTTGGAGGCGGAACTGCTGGGGGTGCAGCGCGACAGCGAGCGGGTGGTCGCCAGCGTGCGCTTCACCGGTCTGATCCGCGAAGAGGCCGACGGCATCGCCAATCCGCTCGACGAGATCTGGCATGTCGCCCATGCCTGGGACAGCGCCGAGGGCGACTGGCAGATTATCGGCATCCAGCAGCCGCAGGGCTGAATCGACAGGGTCGACCGGCCTGGCGCAAGGACGCGCCGCCGCCGGCCCGCGGCCAACGCGCCAGCACCTGCATGACGGCCAGTTCGGCGGCCGGCACCGCTGAGGGGTAGCAACTAGACCGCGTCGGCGGTGGGCTCGCTGTCCGCGGGGATGCGCATCAGTCCAGCGCGCCATGGGCGATCAGGCTTGGCCGTCCGCTCCCCGACGGCAGCCGCAGGCGGGTGCAGCAGGCCGGCGGCACCTCGATTAGCAGCAAGGCTGCGGCGCTCAGCCCCAGCACCTCGCCCAAGATCACCCGCACCACCCCCCCATGGGTCAGCAGCAGCGCGTGCCGCGGCGGGTCGGCTAGCAGTGCCTGCCAGCCGGTGCTCACCCGCGCGCGAAAGTTGGCAAAGGGCTCGGCGCCAGGGGGATCGAAGCCGAGTGGATCGGCCCAGAAGCGGGCCAGGTCGGCAGTGGGCAACTGTTCGGCGCGCTGTCCTTCCCAGGCGCCAAAGCCGCGCTCGCGCAGGGCCGGCAGGCAATGTAGTGGCCGGTGGTGGGCCGCCGCCAGATCGGCAGCAAAGGCGGCGCACCGGCGCGCCGGCGAGCATAGAATGGCGTCCCAGTCGCCGCGTCCGGCGACCGTCTCGGCGGCGATCGCCGCCGCCAGTTGTGCCTGTCCCCGAGGCGCCAATGGATCATCATGGGTGCCGC
>REDK01000098.1 GCA_007693535.1 Chromatiaceae bacterium | reverse complement strand
ACCCAGCCGCGCGGCGGCCGGCGCCCCCAGCGGAGCCCGGGCACCGCCCCGACGACGGCCGCGACCTTGGGTGGCTGCCGCGGGCTCAGCGGCTGGCAGGGACTGGGGCGGGTGCTGGAGGTGGACCAGAGTCCGATCGGCAAGACCCCGCGTTCCTGCCCGGCCACCTATCTCGGCATCTGGGACCGTATCCGCCGGTTGTTCGCCGCCGCCCCCGAGGCGCGCATCCGCGGCTGGGGACCGGGGCGCTTCTCGTTCAATACTGCCGGCGGACGCTGCCCGGCCTGCGAGGGGCAGGGCGTGCAGCGCCTCGCCATGAGCTTCCTGCCCGAGGTGACCATCCCCTGCGAGGTCTGCGGCGGCACCCGCTTCGAGCCCGAGACGCGCGCCGTGCAGTATCTCGGCCTGGGTATCGATGAGGTGCTGGCGCTGAGTGTGGACGCGGCGGTGGAGCGGTTCGCCGCCCATCCCGCCGTGCAGCATCCGCTGACCCTGCTACAGGACCTGGGGCTCGGCTATCTGCGCCTGGGCCAGCCCAGCCCGACCCTCTCCGGCGGCGAGGCCCAGCGCCTGAAGCTGGTCAGCGAACTGGCGCGGGCGCGGGCGCCGGCGGGTGCCGCCGCCCGGCCGACCCTCTACCTGCTCGACGAGCCCACCGTCGGCCTGCACCTGGCCGACGTCGCGCGCCTGATCGCGGTCCTGCACCGGCTGGTCGCCGCCGGCCATTCGCTGCTGATCGTCGAACACGATCTCGACCTGATTGCCAGTGCCGACTGGATCATCGACCTCGGCCCCGAGGGCGGCCCCGGCGGTGGGCGCCTGGTCGCCGCCGGCCCGCCGGCCGCCATCGCCGCCTGCCTGGCCTCGCACACCGGGCGCTTTCTCGGGCCGTTAGTAGAGCGCGACCGTCCCAACCACCGTCCCTCGGCGTAGCCTGCGCTTCCGCTCCGGATACTTGCGAGGCGCGTGCGGCTCAGGCATAACGCGATTCCAGACGTCACGACGGCGGCCCGCGCACCTGAGCGCCCCCTGAAGCCCCGCGGCAGCCCCCGGAACGACGACCTGGGCCAGCCGTGAACGAGCCCTGAACGACATTCCTGCCGCGCCCCGGACCGACCTGTTGCATCTTGAGCGGGTCATGGCCCGGACCTGGTGATGGCGCTGAGATGGTAATAACGATGCTTGGCAATCCCCTGCGTATCGGCGTCGGCGGTCCGGTCGGCTCCGGCAAGACCGCCCTGCTCGACGCCCTGTGCAAGCAGTTGCGCGCGCGCTATCAGATCGCCGTCGTGACCAACGACATCTACACCCGCGAGGATGCCGAGTTCCTGATCCGCAGCGGCGCCTTGGCGGCGGAGCGTATCGTTGGGGTCGAGACTGGCGGTTGCCCGCACACCGCGATCCGCGAGGATGCCTCAATGAACCTGGCCGCGGTGGCTGACCTGCAGCGGCAGTTTCCAGCGCTGGACCTGATCTTCATCGAGAGTGGCGGCGATAACCTCGCAGCAACCTTCAGCCCTGAACTGGCGGATCTGACGATCTATGTCATCGATGTGGCCGAGGGGGAGAAGATCCCGCGCAAGGGCGGTCCCGGCATCACCCGCTCGGACCTGCTGGTGATCAACAAGACCGACCTGGCACCACATGTGGGAGCATCGCTAGCGGTCATGGCCAGCGACAGCGCCCGCATGCGCGGCAGCCGCCCCTTCGTGTTCACCAATCTGCGCGTCGGCGACGGGCTCCCCGAGGTGATCGCCTTCATCGAGCGCGAAGGCCTGCTTGGCCACGGACCGGCCTAGATCCTGGCCCGAACCCCAGTTTCTCCACGGTACTGCGGCATCCCTCCGCAATCCCTCTGGCCACGCGCCCCGAGACGTCAACGGCACCGCGCAGCCGGTCCGGGTGCCGCCGATCCAGACCAGGCGGTCCGCGGTGCGGGAAGGTCGCCGGCAGCGCGGCCATCGGCACCGCGGCAGGTCGTGGCGAACGCTCGGGCGCCGTCGGGGTCGATGGAGTCATGCTGCTGGCCGCCAAGATGGGTGTTCGCACGCGGCCGCCCGGTCTACCCTGCTGGCCTGGATTGCGGTGTGGGTTCGCGATTCCCGGCCTGGCGGGCGGGTCATCTGCCGCGGCTCGCCTCATCTGATTCAAGAGTTTTTCCCCTCCATGCACAAACGCCGCCTCCTTCTGTCGTTGCTTACCTTGTTGGTCACGCTGACCTTGGTCTTGGTCGGCACGGGCTGCTCGCGAATGCGCATCGCCTATCAGACCGCGGACTTTTTCGTCGATCGCCATGTGAACGACTACTTGCAGCTCGACCGCTCCCAGCGCCAGCAGTGGGCGCCACTGCGCAAGACAGCCCTGGCTGCGCATCGCGAAGAGGAGCTGCCCTATCTGGCGGCCTTTTTCGACAGTGCCCGCGATGGTGCCGTCAATGGTTTCACCCGCGCTGGGATGACCTGTCTGCTGGACCAGTTCGAGACCATCTACCAGCGCCATATGCGGCTGATCATCGGCGCCCTCGCCCCGGTGCTGGCCGGACTGGAGCGCGATCAGATCGACGCCCTGGCCGCGCGCTTCGAGCAGGAGGCGCAGAAGGATGCCGCGAACACCGGCCCCGCCGCGGCGGCACGCCGGGCGCGCAAACGGGCAGAGCGCTATGAGAGCAATATGGGATGGTGGATTGGCGACCTGACCTCGAACCAGCTCGACATCCTGGGGGATCTCACTGCCGCGATGCCGGACACTGCCCCGGCCTGGAATGCCTACCGCGATCGCAAACGCCAGGAACTGACTGCGTTACTGCGACAGCAGGCGTCGGCAGCAGCACTGGAGCGATTCCTGCGCGGCTGGCTGATCGACCTCGACGACTTACCCCCGGACCTGGCTGGCATCGATGCCATCATGCGCGAGCACATGACCGAACTCTTCCTGCGGCTGGGACCCAGCTTCAGCCCTGCCCAGCGCGCCCGCTTCGTCGACCGCCTCACCACCTTGCGCGATGATTTCCTCGCCCTGCAGACACAGCCGCGCATGGCGGCACGGGGCTGCTGAAATGGCAGCCCCCGCCCTGACCCTGCCCGCAGCCCTGTTACTCGCCCTGTGCGCAGCCCCCAGCCTCGCCAGCAGCATCGGCATCGCCCCGGAGGCGACGGCCCAGGCCTCCCCGCAGACCACCCCGGGGCGGCTGCTCGGCGTCAGCACCGGTGGCCATCCGGAGTGGTTCAAGCAGAGCTTTCTCGACCTACACGAGGATGTCGACGAGGCCGCCGCTGCGGGTCGCCACGTGATCCTGTTCCTGGAAATGAACGGCTGCCCCTATTGCTACCAGATGGCGGTCGATGCCTTCGATCAGGCTCCCTATCGGGACTGGCTGCAGGCGCATTTCGACGTGATCGCGCTCAACCTGCACGGCGACCGCGAGGTGGCCCTGGACGCGACCACCAGCATGAGCGAGAAGGAGCTGGCCACACTGCTCGGGGTGCGCTATACGCCGACGGTTATCTTCCTGGACCAGAACAACAACCCGGTGGCACGGGTGAACGGCTATCGCAATGCCCAGGACTTCAAACAGATCCTGGACTATGTCGCCACCATGGCCTATGGCGAGCAGGCCCTGGCCGATTATCTGGCCGCCGTGCGCACCGCCCGGGTCTACACCCCGCAACCGCATCCGCTGATCCGCTCCAGCGCCGAGGTCAACGATCTCAGCGCCGTCAGCGACCGCCCGCTGGCCCTGCTGCTGGAGGACGGCGCCTGCGTCGCCTGCGCCGACCTATACCGCGGCCACCTGGCCGACCCGGAGGTGCAGGCGGCGCTCGCACCGTTCGTTGTGGTGCGCCTGGACAGCAGCTCCGACGACAGCATCATCGCCCCCGATGGGCATCGCACCACACCGCGACAACTGGCCGCCGACCTGGGTATCACCTATCGTCCGGCCCTGGTGCTCTACGACCAGGGCCGCGAGATCGTGCGCATCGAGAGCCAGCTCTATCGCTGGCACTTCACCGGCATCCTGGAATACGTCGGCCAGGGCCACTACCGGCGCTATCCGGGCAGCCCGTTCGGGTACATCAATGCCAAGACCGCGGCCCGCCTGGCCGCCGGTCAGGATGTCAGCATCGTGGATGAGGAATGAGGCTGGCCAGCAGGTGTTGGCGATCGAGCGACGAGATGGCGACAACCTGGGGTTGCGTGCTAGGGCTGCGGACGGAGCCGGGTGCTCGATGCGGCGACCACAGCCTTGCTTGTCTGCATGTTTCAGCATGGCTCAGCCAGTTCGCTGGGACCGGACCGGTCAGACCGGTCCAGTCAGGCGGCGCACGATCTGCTCCAGCGGCGGCAAAGCGCTGCTATCGAGCCGCACCGCCAGCGCCGCCTCGCCCGGGTCCAGCGGCTCGCGCCGGGTGAGTTGGGCGTGCAGCACCTCGAGATCGGCATCGGAGGGATCGGCACCGGCCTTAGCGCGGGCTGCCACGCGCGCCTCGAGCACTGCCACCGGCGCCTCCAGGACCAGGATTCGGCATTGCCAGCCGCCAGTGCGGGCCAGCTCCAGAAAGGGCTGGCGCGCCGCCCGGCGCAGGAAGCTGGCATCCACCAGCACCCCGCAGCCAGCGCGCAGCAGGGCGCCGGCCTGGGCCAGCAGTTGAGCATAGGTGGCCGCGGTGGCAGCGGCGCTGTACAGGGTGGCGCGATCGATCGGGCCGGCCGCGGCGCCAACCCCGGGCTGATCCGCGGGGCGGGCGGCAGCCGCCAGCCCGAAGCGGCGCTTGCGCTCGATGTCGGCACGCAGATGGATCAGCGGCAACCGGCAGCGCAGCGCCAGGGCCAACCGGGTCTTGCCAGACCCGGCGAGGCCGCAGGTCAACAGCAGCCGCGGCCGGGGTCGGGAGCTGATCAGGCTGGCCAGGGCCAGATAGCGGCGCAAGGGACGGACCTGGTCCTGGTCCTGAACCGAAGCAGGTGCGCTGTGCCCGGCCGCGGGGGCGGGGCCGGCGCCAACCGCAGGACCGGGGTCGGGGCCTGCATCCGGGCTGGCATCCGGGCTGGCATCCGGGCCGGTCTGCGCGGCAGCCTGCTCGAGGCGAATCGCGCACACCTTAGCACGCACCAGGGCGCGATAGACCAGGTACAGGCGCAGCAAGACCGCGCCCCGGTAATCACCAGTCAGTTCCAGATAACGGTTCAAAGCCCGGCGCGCCAAGGCCGGGCGGCTGGCCTCGCTGAGATCCATGACCAGGAAGGCGATCTCGCTGATCACGTCGATCCAGCGCAGGGCCGGATTGAAGCTCAGGGCATCGAAAATCAGCGGCTCGCCATCCAAGCAGGCAATGTTGCCACGGTGCAGATCGCCGTGGCATTCGCGGATATGGCCATCGTGGTGGCGCTCCCACAACAGTGGATGCAGCGCGGCGGCCTGGGCGCGAGTCCAAGCGTCCAGACGCGCCAACCGTGCCTCGAGGACGCCGTTGCGAGACGCGGCGCGGATATGGCGCAGATTCTCCAGCATCGGCGCCAAGACCGCCGCCGGTTGGCCGTAGGGGCTGTCCGCTGGAGCCGCCGGCAGGCGCTGATGCAGGTCAGCGATGCGCGCGGCGATGTCCTCGATCAGGGAGCCGTCTTCAGGTTGGTCCAAGGGCCGCGCCGACAGCAAGGCCGCTTGCGGAAAGCGCCGCATACGCACCGCCCATTCGAACTCGCCCGCCAGCGGACCGGCCAGCGCGTCCACCGACCCGCCGGCGGCGGACGGCAGCGGGGTGCCGATCCAGGCGCGCCGGCCAGCGCGGCGGATGGGCACCAGGTCGCGGTAAAGCCCCGGTGCCAGGCGCCGGTTCAGGCGCAGCTCCTCCAGGCAATCGCGCTGGCGGGCGGCACGGGTGGAAAGATCCACGAACCCTAGTGAGACCGGCCGCTTGAGCTTGTAGACCCAGGGGCCGGCCAGCAGGATGCTGGAGATGTGGGTCTCGATGACCTGCACCCGCGCCACTGGATGGGGGTAGGCGGCCGGGTCGCACAAGGCCTCGATGAGGACAGCATGGGCGGCATGCGCGGCGCCGGTCGCGCTGCTGGTCATCGGCCGGTCAGCACTCATGCGCCGTTACCAGCCCGCGCCAAGCTTGCCGGCAGCGCGGCCGGCACCTTATATTTGTGAGTTGATTTGAACATTGCAGATGAATCTGAGGTCGCCATGTCCATCGAGCGCATCGTCTTTGCCGTCGCCGGCGCCTTCGTCCTGATCTCGGCCCTCCTGGCCGTTACCGTGAGTCAATGGTGGCTGCTGTTCACTGGCTTCGTCGGGCTGAACCTGTTCCAGTCCGCCTTCACCGGCTTCTGTCCACTGGCTATCATCCTGAAGAAGGCCGGCAAGGCGCCCGGCACTGCCTTCTGACCGCCCTCTGACCAGCGCCCCCGGCCGGCCTCTCGCGGGGCCGGTCACCCGCTGCCGTTACGATGCGCCGCAGCCCGGTTTGGCAATCGGCGGCAACCTGCTAGCCTGCGGCTGCTGCCGCCAGGCGCCGATAGGACATCGCGTGCAGACCGCGCCGCGTGCATCGGTAACGGCCTTCAACCTGCGGCCGCCGCCGCGTCCAACAGCAGTAGGGTCGGCGCCGTCGCTGCCACCCGCGCCACCGGCAGCGGCGCACCGGCTCGCCATTGCGCCAGCGCTGCAGCCTTGCCGGTCCCGGTCACCAATACCAGAAGGGCATGGCAGTCGGCCAGCGCGCGCGCGGTTAGCGAAACCCGTGCCGTCGGTGGTTTGGGGGCGCCGTGGACCGCCACCGCGAGGCGTCCACCGGCAGCCGCGAACCCCGCCTCCTGGCCTGGGAACAGGCTCGCGGTATGCCCATCCTCGCCCATGCCCAACAAGACCAAATCGAACGGCAGGGCCGGGCGCACCAACCCCGCATAGGCCGCGGCGGCGGCCTCTGCCCCCTGCTCCGCTGGGATCGCCAGGACCTGTGCACGCGGGATCGGTACCTGTCCCAGCCAAGCCTGCTCGGCCATCTGGCTATTGCGTCCAGGGTCGGTTGCCGGCAGACAGCGTTCATCGCCGTGGTAGATCCACCACGACGCCCAATCGGCCTGCTGCTCGGCAAGCAGCCGATAGGCCGCGGTCGGGGTGCTGCCGCCGGCCAGACAGAGACGAAAGCGGCCTCTGGCCGCGATCGCCGTGGCCGCCTGCTGCAGAATGCAGGCAGCCGTGGCCGCAGCCACCTGCGCGGCATCGGCGAAGACACAGGCATCGATGCCAGCAATCCGGTCGGAGTGCCAGGGCGGCACCGCTGGCGGCAGCCGCGGGGGGGCGAGATCGGCAGTGATAGGGCGGCTTTGGGACTGGTGAACCATGGAAACTTGCCTCAATGTTCTCTACACTCACCGAACCTGTCGGCCATGGTATACCGTATCGCCCGCGGCATACCCTAGTTGCGTCGCCAAAGGCCGGCAGTCGAGCGGCTCAAACGCAGCCGCCCCCGGTTCGCGCCTGACCGACTCCGGCCATTAAGGGGGGGCCGAAATGGAACCGGCAGTAAACCGAACCAAGGCGGTGACGAACAACAACCACAAAGATGCAATGGTCGCGGCCAACCGCAGCCGCCGTCATCCTGCCACGATCCGGAGACCGCCCGGCCGGCATCCGCCCGTGGTCGAGTGCCTGACCGCTGAGGGTCGCACGCCCCCCTGCTCCGCGGGTCACAACGCGCCTGCCGCCGCGTCCTGCTCGTGCCGGCCCGGAAGACACCCCTAGTCAAC
This sequence comes from Chromatiaceae bacterium, assembly GCA_007693535.1. GTDB lineage: Bacteria > Pseudomonadota > Gammaproteobacteria > Chromatiales > Chromatiaceae > Lamprobacter. The sequence continues at coordinate 1,660 of REDK01000098.1, read as the reverse complement.
GTCCCCCCGGTATCAACCGCACGCCGCGGCGTCCCGATCCCCACCCGCTCTGCCCACTGCCTCTGCCGAGCCTGACGATGATCGCCAACGACACCAAGTCCGTGCCTGCCCCCTTCGTCCTCGTCGTCGATGGCTCCCCCGGGGCGCGGTATCGGCTGCGCCTGGCCCTGCGCCGCCAGCGTCTGGAGGTGACCACGGTCGCCACCGCCGAGGCCGCCCTGGCGCTGCTGCGCACGCGCCGCCCCATTGCCATCTTTGCCAATCGCATCCTCCCCGGTATGAATGCCCTGGAACTGCTGGAGGTCATCGGTGCCGATCCCAACCTTGCCGGGATCAGCCTGATCATCACCGGTAGCGTGCAGGGCTGGCCCCTGCGCGAGCTGGCCCTGCGCCGTGGGGTGTTGGCCTTGCTCGACAGCGCAACCGAGCTGGTGGAGCTGCCCGTCGTGCTGGCTGCCGTACTGGCTGCGCGCGATACCCGACCGCCGCACGACGACAGTCCCGACCTGCGCCCGCCGCGACCGGACCTGCCCTCTGGCGCCGGTAGCCCGCTCGGCCAGATCGTCGCCACCCTGGCCAGCCCGCTGGGGGCCGCAACCGGACGCGCCCGGCAACTGGCCTTGCACCTGACCATCGCCGGGGCATTCCTGCTAGGCCTGTTCCTGCTCGGTCCCTGAGCGCGCCTTGACGACCCGCATCGCGTCCAGTACACAGAAGGCGCCTCGTGAATCCGATAGCGGTATCACCGGGCCGACCAGCCATCCGGTTGGAGTGGACCAGCGGCCTGGCACCCGCAGCACCGGTCCCTGACCGGCGCCGCGGGATGTACCACCGACTCCATCGGAACGGCCATCCCCACCACCAGAGGAGGAGCCTGCGATGCCCCAGACCATGCGCGAAATCATGAATCCCGGCGCCGTCACCCATGATCCGAACTTCCCCGATGCCCCCGAGGACTGGGCGCGGGCCAATGCCGAGGCCGTGGCGGACGGAGACGGGCTGACCCTCAGCGACGACCATTGGGAGGTCATCGCTGCCCTGCAGCAATTGTTTGCCCGCCGAGACCCGATCAACGTGCGCGGTCTGCACGACGCCCTCGACGAACGCTTCCACGGCCGCGGCGGGCTCAAGTACCTGTACGGCCTCTTCCCTGGCGGACCGGTTGCCCAGGGCTGCCGCATGGCCGGCCTGCAAGCGCCAGCAGGGGCAGTGGACAAGTCCTTCGGCAGCGTCCAATAGCCTGACTAACGACCGCTGCGCCCGTCCCTGGCGCGACCGGGCAACGGGGGACTCTCGCGTCCCCCCCGCCGCACCCCTGACCAACCGCAGGCAGCAACCCCGCTGATGTCCTTCCCCGGTGCCGCGCTGCATCTTTGCCGGCGATCACCGGCGCTGTCATGATCAACCTCGAATGCCTGGCCAGCTGGGCCACTCCGGTCACCCTGCACCAGCGCGACCCGACCGCGGACACCAGCAACGACTCCGCGAGGCAAGGAGAGCGGAGCGAGGCCGAGCGGCCCCCGGTAGGCGTCGGCGCGTGCGTGCCGCCGCAGTGGCGAAGCGGACGTAGTCGCGCAGCCGCGAAGGCGGTATGCAAAGCGCATTCGACACGCCGTCGAGCCATTCGTCGTCGGGGCGTGCGCAGCCCGACCGCGCCCTT
>REDK01000029.1 GCA_007693535.1 Chromatiaceae bacterium | reverse complement strand
CATGATGCTCCGCGTTGGACCTGGCTTTGCCTCGGAATCCGGCGCGGCGACAGGTGCATCATGATCGCGCTGGAACGTCCGCTCGACCGGATCATGGCGGATAATCCCATCGCCACGGTTCCCCAGGGACTCTTCCACTTCGAGATCCGCACCTATCCGGACATCGCGCTACGCGAGGCATTGCTGAACGCCTTCGTCCATGCGGACTACCGCATGCACGGCCCAAGCCTGGACAAGCAGTTCAAACACCGCATCGAGATCGGCGCCTGCGCGATGCCATTGATGTTCCATTTGTCGCAAAGATTGGCGCAGCGATTGGGAGGGTGCCAATCTGAAGCCATTCGCCGCATCCTATGCGCGTTCTATGCGGTCGCCAATAGGCGCAATATGGCTCGGCGGGAAACGTCAGGCATCCTATGCGCGTTCTATGCGCGTTCTATGCGCGTTCTATGCGCGTTCTATGCGCGTTCTATGCGGCCGCCGATAGGCGCAACATAGCTCGGCGGGAAACGTCAGGTGACTATGACCCGCACCGCGGCGCCGCGGGCGACCGCTCACATGGACATCAACCAGACCGACAAGCTTCTGCAGAGAGTGCAACATGAGACAGTGGACACTGCAAGACGCCAAGGAAAGCCTGAGCAAGCTCGTGCGGCTCGCAGCCGGGCACGAGCCCCAAGAGATCATCGTGCACGGTGAGCCCGCGGTCGTGATCCTCTCGCGCGCCGACTACGACGCGTTGATCAAGCCGCGTCAATCCTTTGTCGAGTTGATTCGCAGCTCGCCCCGCTACGGCGCGGAGGACGTCGAGTTCCCGCGTGACAAGAGCCTGAACCGCGAGATCGACCTGTGACCTTGTGGGAAGCCCCTCCACGACAGCCGAGCGGGTGACAACCGTGTTGCTGAAATCCATCACCCTGACGAACTTCCTCAGCTACGGTGCAGAGGGGCCAACGATCTCGCTCCGGCCGCTCAGTGTGGTGATCGGCCCGAACGGTTCCGGTAAGTCCAACCTGATTGAAGCCGTTGAGTTGATCCACGGCACACCGAAGGAGCTGCTCGCACCCATCCGGGACGGCGGTGGGGTTCAAGAGTGGCTATGGAAGGGCGCAACGAAGACACCCACCGCAACGATCAACGCGGTTCTCGCCAATCCCAAGGGACCGGCGGACCTCCGCTACCGACTCAGCTTCACCGAGGTCGGGCAGCGCTTCGAGATGGTCGATGAGCGGATAGAAAATGCCGAGCCCGACGCCGGGCACAAGAAGCCTTACCTTTACTACGCCTTCCAGAACGGAAAGCCCGTTCTCAACGTGAAAGGCGAAAAGCGCCGACTCAAGCACGAGGACATCGACCCTTCGGCGTCCATTCTCGCCCAGCGCAAGGACCCCGAGCAATATCCGGAGCTAACCTATCTGGGAAGGGCCTTCGACGCGATTCGGCTGTACCGGGAGTGGAGCTTCGGACGCTACACCAAGCCTCGGCTCCCCCAGAAGGCGGACCTTCCGAATGACCAGTTGGAGCCCGACGCCAGCAATCTAGGGTTGGTTCTGAACCAACTGGAAGCCAACCCGATGGTGAAGAAGCGGGTTTTGCAATCGCTTCAGGTCCTCTACGACGGTATCGATGGCTTCCACGTCAAGATCGAGGGCGGAACCGTTCAAGTGTTCTTCCACGAGGGCCGTTTTTCCATTCCCGCAACGCGGCTTTCGGACGGCACGCTGCGTTACCTGTGCCTATTGTCCATCCTCTGTCACCCAAAACCGCCGCCACTCGTTTGCCTCGAAGAGCCCGAGCTCGGGCTGCATCCCGATGTGCTGCCAACCCTTGCCGAGCTGTTGAAAGAGGCATCCGAGCGCAGTCAGCTCATCGTCACCACCCATTCCGATGTCTTGGTCGATGCCTTGACCGACCAGCCCGAAGCGGTACTGATCGCGGAACGATCGGCGACCGGGACGACACTGACGCGGCTCGATGCCGAGAAGCTCAAGCCCTGGCTCGACAAGTACCGGCTCGGTCAGCTTTGGACACGCGGCGAGATCGGAGGCACACGGTGGTGAAACTGAAACTCTACGTGGAAGGCGGTGGCGACTCTGCCGCCTTGAAAGCGGCTTGTCGCCAGGGTTTCACCCAGTTCATCACGAACGCAGGCATTGGCCAAAGGCCACGCGTCGTCGCCTGTGGAAGCCGCGGAGATGCATATGACTCCTATCGCACGGCGATCGCCAGCGGCGAGGACGCCATTCTGCTGGTCGACAGCGAGGCACCGGTCGCGCAACAGCATCAACAGGGTCAAGATTCCAGCGAATGGCAGCCTTGGCAGCACCTCAAGCAGCGTCCCGGCGACGTCTGGGACAAGCCGCAAGGCGTACCGGATACCGATTGCCATCTCATGGTGCAATGCATGGAGAGCTGGCTCATTGCCGACCCCGTCACGTTGAAGGCCTTTTTCGGCCAAGGCTTTCGGGAGAATCAACTCCCGGTGACGGCGAATTCCGTCGAGTCAGTCGGCAAGCAGCAGGTCTATAGCGCCCTGGCCAAGGCCACCAAGGTGTGCAAGACCAAGGCGCAATACGGCAAAGGCGAGCACTCCTTCAAGCTGCTCGGCAAGATCGATCCGGCAAAGGTGACGGCCGCTTCTCCATGGGCAAGCCGTTTCGTCTCCGAGCTGAAGAAGAAGATGGAGGGATGATGGACCTACTCGCTACAGATCAAGGAGCCGGCCCCGTCGAGTGCCTCCGCCAGACCTTCCAGAACGATCACGCCCGCCGCGCGCACTTTCTGAAGCTGCTGGCAGAGAAGCTCAAGGACCCGGCGTTTCGCAATCAGGAAGGGTTTCCGCAGGGGACGGACGAGGCGATCCTCGCGATGTCCGATCCGCCTTACTACACGGCGTGCCCGAATCCCTGGCTCGCGGACTTCGTCGCGTGCTACGGCAAGCTCTTTGACCCATCCGAGGGCTACCCCCGGGATCCGCTGGCGGGAGAAGCGTGGCATGGAGTAGTCACAGAGGTCGCGAGCGAGGCGACCATTGACAACTAAGCTGCCCAACGGAGGCACTATGCTGCAAGCCATCGAAGCCGAGATCAGCCCGGACGGGCAGGTGACCCTGCTGGAGCCGGTGCATTTGGCGCAGCGGTCGCGGGCGGTGGTGACCATCTTCGCGCCCATCGACGAGACCGCCCCCAAGCGCGGTTCCGCCGCGGCACTGCTAAGCGTCCTTCATAGCCCCGAGTTCGCCAGCGCAAAACCGGGTGATCCGGACCGCATGGAGCGGGAGATCGCTGCGAATCGGGCCTGGAGCGAGTCGCTGGATCGGGTCAGATGAAATGAAATTGTCGTATCTCGAAGTGACGTTCCGCCGTGGTCGCCCTTTGGCGGCCTACTTGTACCTCCCGCGCGAATTCGGGGACAAGAGCGATCATGTCGTCCAAGCCGGTTCGGGTCTGCTGGTGGATTACACCGCCGATGGCAAGCCCATCGGCATCGAGATCACGGCGCCGACGCAGGTCGGCATCATGGCGCTGAACCGCGTGCTTGCGGATCTGCACGCACCGGCCCTGACCCACTATGACATCGCACCGCTGCGCGCGGCCTGAGTTCGACACGCCACCCCTCATGTCGCCCCACAAGTTTCCCCCCAAGTCATCGCGCCGCCGCGCGAACTGCTGCTATCGGGGAATGACGCTGCTCAATCTTGCCGAGGAGGCTTAGATGGCCATCATCGAGGGCTTTCGTGTCCGCAACTTTCGCCCTTTGAGGGATGTCGCGATGGGTCGACTCTCCGGAGGACAGGGAAGACCGCTGACTCCATTCACGGTGGTGATCGGGAAGAACGGATCGGGGAAGAGCTCGCTGTTCGATGCCTTTGGGTTCGTGGCCGACTGTCTTGCCACTGACGTTGAAACAGCCTGCGACATGAAGCAGCGCGGGGGTTTTGAGCGGCTGTTGACCAAGGGAGAGCAAGGCCCGATGCGCTTCGAGGTCTTCTATCGAGAAGCGCCGAACGAGCGGCCGATCTCCTATGAGCTGTCCGTGGCACTCGACAAGGCCGGGCGCCCCTATGTCGAGTCGGAGGTCCTGAAGCAGGCGCGCAAGGGAACAACCCGGGCGAGGCTGTTTCCGTTCCTGAGTCTTCACAGCGGAAAAGGGACCGTTTGGTCCGGCGAGGATGCCTTGGAAGGTGCTGACGAGGAGGGCAAGGCGCGCTCGGATGTGGAGCTGACAGACCGCCGCCAACTGGGTATCGCCACTCTGGGCACGCTGATGGAGCATCCGCGCATCAAGCGCTTCCGAGACTTCCTGAAAGGCTGGTATCTGTCGTATTTCTATCCTGACGCCGCTCGCGGACTCCCGAGTGCCGGGCCGCAGCGACATCTGAACATCCATGGCGACAACATCGGCAATGTCGTGCAGTTCATGGAGCGGGAGCATAAAGCAAGGTTCAATGCCATTCTGACGCGGATTGCTGCAAAGATCCCGGGCATTGTCAAGATCGATACCGATGTCACGCAAGACAAACGCGTGCTTTTGCGCTTCAACGACGGGGCTTTCGAAGATCCGTTCTTCGCCCAGCAGATGTCGGACGGCACGCTGAAGATCTTCGCTTACCTGCTGCTGTTGGAGGATCCGGAGCCACCGCCGTTCATCTGTATCGAGGAGCCGGAGAATGGTCTCTACCACAAGTTGCTGGATTCGCTCGCTCAGGAGTTTAGGGCTCATGCCACAGGTAAGAAGGGTGCGCCGCAGATCTTCGTAACGACGCACCAGCCCTATCTGGTCGATGCGCTGACTCCGGAAGAAGTCTGGATATTACAGAAAGGCACCGACGGCTTCGCCAACATCCAGCGGGCGTCCGAGCTGGAGGATGTGCGAAACCTGGTCGCGGAGGGGCTGCCGCTGGGCGGGCTCTGGTACAGCGACTATCTCGATGCGAGGTAGGCATGCACATCGAGATCCTCGTCGAAGACAGCTCGGGCGAGCGCCTGCTCGATTGCCTGCTTCCCCAGGTTCTGGGCAAGCAGGACCAGCCGCATACGTGGCGACTTCATGCCTACAGAGGGATCAGCCGCATCCCACCAGGGCTGAAGGCATCCACGGACCCGGCCAAGCGCATGCTGTTGGATCAACTGCCGCGGATTCTACGAGGCTACGCGAAGACGCCCGGTATCGACGCCGTTGTTGTCGTGCTGGACTCTGACCGTCGCGACTGCGTCGCTTTTTTGACCGAGTTGAACGCACTGGTCAACGGGCTGGAACAGGCACCCAGGACGCTCTTTCGCCTGGCAATCGAGGAGGTCGAGGCATGGTACCTGGGCGACCGCGCGGCTTTGACTGCGGCTTACCCGAGCGCGAAGCAGCGTGCGCTTGAGAACTACGTCCAAGACAGCGTTTGCGGAACTTGGGAGGTGCTCGCCAACGCCATCTACCCCGGCGGTGCTGCCGCGATCAAGAGGGCTGGCTGGCCGCTACCGGGTCAACTCAAGCACGAGTGGGCCGAGAGGATCGGGCCGGAGATGGACATCGAGAACAACGTTTCTCCGAGCTTCTGCAAGCTGCGCGATGGTTTGCGGCGATTGATCGCGGAGACCGCATGACGTGAGCACGGGATCGGACTGGAGCGTCGGCGACTGGTGTCGACACACTCGCCACACGACACGGTGCCGGATCATCGACCGGCAGTCGATCTGGAACGAGACGGTATTCCGGGTCTGGCTGCCGACCAAGGACGCCATCATCCGCGCAAGGGACTCGGACCTGGCGCCGCTGGCTAGCCTCAAACAACCGATTGGCCGGATCGGTTTATCAGCCGTGCGGGCCTATCGCCGCCGGCGTCTCGAACAGGAGCACAGGGAGCGGATGGCCACCCTCGATGCCGCAGAGACCAGCCTCCCGGACCTCAACGCGATCATGATGCTCCGCGTTGGACCTGGCTTTGCCTCGGAATCCAGCGCCGCGGCAGGTGCATGATGAGCCTGTGGAGCGAGCGCATTCTCGGGGAGTTTCCGCCGGACCTGGTGCGGTTCTGGATCGCCGCGGATCCGGACGATGTCTTGCTGGACGAGCACATCCTGGCCGAGCTGCGCAGTCGTGGTTTCGAGGTCATGCCGTTCGAGGATGCGATCGCCTTCCGGGCCGACTACGAAGCACGCTGGCGACGGGCTTGGGATCAAGGTGAGCCCGGGCCGGCCCCCGGATCAGCAACAGCCCTGGTGCTTCATCTCAGATCCTCGGAGCCGGGTGACCTGCCGTGGGACTACCTGCGCCAGGCGCGCCTGGTCCACCTGAGCTTGGCGAATCTGTTTCCACGTCTGAGCTACGGCGTGGTCCACCGACTCGGCGCCGAGTTCAGGGAGGCGCTGTTCGATGCGCATGCCAAGCATGCCTCGCAATCGCCTGATCAGATCTGGGGCGAGGCGGCGACCAAGGAGTTCATCCTGACCCACATCTTCCAGCTCGGGCCGCATCTGATCGCGGGCAACGTGGACCTGTGGCGGGAGCTGCTTCGGCTCCACTACCGCAATACACCCTTGCCGAGGCTGCTGGCGGATCATGTCCAGGACATCCTGGACAGCAAGCCCGCATTCCAAGGGCTACCGGTCAGCGAGCTGTTCGCCTCACTCGCGACCTTTTTGCGAGTCGTACAGGCGGCCTGGGAACGCTTTCTGAAAGGCAAAGGGATCGCAGGATCGTGGGTCGCCGAGCCGCCGTCGCCCGAGTACGTCGGGGACCCTGAAGGCACGATCAAAATCCCGTTCGAGCATCCGGACATTCGGGCGCTGATCGATTCCATGTTCCTCGACGGCACCCTGCATCCGCTCTTGGTGCAAAAGGTGCCTGCCGACGTACCGGACTGGCTTACGGTTGGGATCGTTCGGGACCCCGCTGCACGGCGCAATCTGGTCCGCGACGGACTGAAGCGTCTGCTCGACACCCTGCCATCGATTGAGGCGAGCTACCGGGATTGGCTGAGCTTCGCCAAGAGCTTTGGCGAGATCCTCTCTCGCTTTCATGCCCTGGATCAGGCTCACGCCCAGGGGCTTGATGGCCTGCTCCAGGAGGTCCAACAGCGCTCGGACGAGCTGCTGGTGTCCTGGATGCGAAAGCACTACTCGGACTTGCCATCCTTGCCTGTCGCGACGGCGCCGGTGATGCTGCACCAAGTCCCGCGTTTTCTGGCCCTGCGGCGCGGTGCTGGAGAGAAAAAGGTGGCGTTGCTGGTGTTCGACGGGCTAGCAATGGATCAGTGGGTACAGATCCGCGAGCATGTCACCGGGCGCGCACCCAAGCTGGTCTTTGACGAAGGCGCCTGCTTCGCGTGGCTGCCCACGCTCACGGCCGTGTCACGGCAAGCGCTGTTCTCCGGGTTGAAGCCCCGCGAGTTTGCGGACTCGATCGCGGGGACCAGCGCCGAGCCATCCCTGTGGTCGCGCTTCTGGCAAGACCAGGGCCTTCGCGCCAGCGAAATCCTGTATCGGAAAGGAATCCGCCGCGTCGATCAGCTCGATGAGCTGGCAGAAGCGCTGTCCAAGTCGTCGCTCAAGGTCGCGGGCCTTGTGGTCGATACCATCGACGAGATCGTGCACGGTGCGGTGCTGGGTAAGCGCGGAATCGCGAGCCAGATCGACAGCTGGTGCACGTCCGGCTTCGTGGAGCAGTTGTTCGCGCTGCTGCTGGATCAAGGCTTCCATGTCTACCTGACAGCGGATCACGGCAACGTGGAGGCCATCGGCGCCGGTCGACCGAATCAAGGCGTGATCGCCGAGTCCCGCGGCGAACGGGTCCGCATCTACCCAACCGACCTGCTGCGAAAGCAGTCGGCGGAACAGATTCCGGGGACCATCGAGCTGCCATCGCCGGCGTTGCCGCCGGACTTCCTGCCGTTGTTCGCTGGTGCGCGAACGGCCTTCGTCAAAGCAGGCGAGCCCCTGGTGTCCCATGGCGGCATCTCGGTCGAGGAGCTGATCGTCCCCTTCGTCGCCGTAGGAGCCCGCTTGCGGGCGACAGATTGATCGAGCATCTGAATTGAATCTTTCCAGTATTCACGTACCCCACATCGGCTTCGACCGGTTCATCCCCCTCGACTGGGCAACCTGTGCGCTGCGCGTTCGTGCGGGCCTGGAGACGTCAGAGACGCTCGAAGCACTGATCGGCGAGAAAGAACGCAGCGATGCCTCGCGGAAGAAGACCCGCAGCGTCCTAAAAGGTCTGTGGCTCGCGCCCCGCGCCGATTTGATACCGTTCGCCGATCGCGGCGCCGAGCTTCTGGCGGAAGTCGATGCATCGGCCCTAGCGGCCCTGTGTTGGGGTATGGCGATCTCGGCCTACCCGTTCTTCGGGAAGGTCGCCGAGCTGACCGGACGCCTCACATCCATCCAGGGCGACTGCGCATCAAAGGAGATTCATCGCCGCATGGCCGAGACCTACGGAGAGCGAGAAACCGCCTATCGTGCTGTCAACCGAGTCATGCAGACCCAAGCTGACTGGGGTTCCTTGGAGCGCGTCGACAAAGGCCGCCGCATCATCCGACGGACACCCATGACCATCTCCCACGATGGCCTGACCGCCTGGCTTATCGAGGCAGCACTCCGTTACACCGGCAAGGCCATGTCCGTGGCCACGCTCGAAGCAGCAGCCGTTCTCTATCCATTCAGCCTGAACCAACCACTGGCCTTCATCGTGTCCCGGAATCCCGCCCTAGAACTTCGAGCCGACGGGGCGCGGGCGCAGATGGTGGCGATCCAGTGACCGCGAACTCCGACCACTCAGGAGCATCGGACCAAGCCGCCTAAAGTATGCTGTAGGGCCTCCACCGCGCGGTCGTTACCGGAGACTATCGCCTAATACTACTTTGTCACTCTAACTCCGGACCCGGATCATACGGTAGAAGCGATGCGATGACATCGTTCGCGATCTCGTCGGCGCTGAGCATGCCGGATATACCATTGTCCCATCCGTCGGTCGACGGCCGCTGGATCATTGCGCAGGAGCGCCATGCTCATCAGCCGGAGGTCGCGACTGCTCAATAATGGGTGCGCCGCCTGGTAAAGGCTGCGCTCTTTCACGAGGAACGCAAGGGCCAGCAGCACGAGCGCTAGCTGCTGGTGCCAGGCCGTCCATTTCTGCACCTGATCATCCAACATCCCAAGTTCACTTTTCGCTGCTTGGAAGGCACGCTCGACCCAATATCGCTGCGCTTGCATGTATGCCAATCGTGCGATGGAAGTCCGCGTCGGATCGGCAGTGCTCAGGGAATATTGGATCTTCCGATCGGCCAGATGGCGGCCGATCACCAGGGTGCGTTCAATTGCGTGATCCGATTTGCCCGCAGCGCCCAACGCGGGCCATAGGCACTGACCGTCGGAGTGGTCCCTTGGTCCGCTGACGGAGGGTGACGGTGTGCCAATGCTGCGGATGACTGCGTTGCTTAGCGTAT
>REDK01000056.1 GCA_007693535.1 Chromatiaceae bacterium | reverse complement strand
GGCGCCGCCGAGCAGGCCGGCGGCGATCTCGACCGCCGGCCCCCCGTCGCCGACGACGCCGGCGGCGAGCAGCGCCCCGGCAGGGATGCGCACGAAGGTGTGCAGGGTGTCCCAGGCGTTATCGGCACCGGGGATCTTGTCGGCAAAGAACTCGACCAGGTACATCGCGGCGGCGGCGGCGATCACCAGCGGATCGGCGAGCACCGCTAGCCCAGCCGGCAGTTCGATCGTGCCGGTCGCGCCGAGCAGGCCGAGCAACAGGACCGCGGCATAGAGATTGATGCCGCTGGCCCAGCCGGCGCCGGCGATCAGGGCCAGGGTCGGGATCAGGTCATCCATGGGAGGGTCCGGACCTGCTGGCGACCGGAATCTGGGGCCGTCGGCGGGATCAGGGATCGCGTCCGATCCTCTAGGGATAACTTCTTCAGCACCAGGGCCAGCCCCAGGTAGACCGGCGCCAGCAGACAGTGGATGAGATACATGAAACGACTGATCAGGTACTCTTTCATTGGTCAGGCAGGGGTCAGGTCCGCTCGCGGATCGACCAGACGGTTACTGGCGGTCGGGGGCGTCTGAGCCAGCCACCGCCGCCTGGCGCGCGCGACCGGCAGTGTAGCAGCAATCGGCGCGCCCGCCGCCGGGGCGGGTCCGGCCGGTGCGGACGCGCGCCGCGATCTGTCGGTGTCGGCCGGCAGGCAGCAGTGCGCCATTGCAGTGGCCGGACAGCCGCTGGAATCGCCTACAATGCCGGCTCTCATCCCCGGCCCCCACGTCGCATCGGGAGACCCGCATGGCCCGTATCCTTGGCTCGCTGTTGTTGATCGCCGTCGTTGCCTACGGCATCTGGCCCTACTACACCCTGTTCCGACTCGATGCCGCCCTGGCCGACAGCGATGCGCGCGCGATCGCCCCCTTCGTGGACCTGCCGGCGGTGCAGCGCCGTTACAAGCAGCGCCTGGGCGAGACCGTGGGCGGATTCGTACCGCGCGGCAACAGCGAGGGTGAACAGGTGATCGGCTGGCTGGCCGAGAACCTGGCCCGGCTCGGCGATGCCGCGCTGGAGCAGGCCATCACCATCCAATGGGTGCGCAACACCATCCGCACCGCGGCGGAACGGGCCACTGACAAGCGGCCAGCCTATCTGATCGCCGGCATCGATTTCGCGTTCTTCGAGTCCTGGGACCGCTTCATGGTCCGCCTCGGCCCGGTCGGCGAGGGCACCCATCTGCTGTTCTCGTTGCAGGGGACCGAGTGGCGGATCACCGATATCGTCCGTTGAGGCCCGTCTTATGCACTGCCAGCCTCCTGTCGTCCGGCCAGCCGGCCGGTTGTCAGCCCGACTGCCGCTCCTGTTGCTGCTGGGGTTGAGTCTGGCCGCCACCCCGGCCGCCGCCTTCAAGTGCCTGCCGATCTACGGCAACTGGTGCGGCATCGACCATCCGCGCCACGGCTTCCCGCCCCCGGTGGATGCCTTCGATGCTGCCTGTATGCGCCATGATCTGTGCACCGCCAGCGGCCCCGATACCCCCTGCGATATCGCCTTCGTCGCCGAACTGCACGACCTCGCCGCCCGTCTGGGCTATCTGCCGCGGTCGCTGCAATGGGCGGAATATGTGATCCGGCTCAAGGCCGGCGGTCCCTGGGGCGGCATGCCGATGCCGACCCCCTGGGACGCCTTCGGCCTGATGTCGAGCCTCGCGGCGCCCTGCTGGTGACGCCGCGGCCGGCACAGACCTCTGCCCGCGCGGTGGCCCGCGGCCGGGCCGACCACCAGCCGTCTGCCCCGCGCCGGACCCCATGGTCCTGACCCAGGACTTAGGCCCCGGGCTGATCCTGCTGACCTTTGCCGCCAGCTTCGCCGCCTGTTTCTTCTCCAGCCTCTCCGGCGGTGGTGCCGAACTGATCTTGTTGCCGGGCCTGCTTTTCGCCGGGTTGCCCTTCATCAACGTCCTGGCCTCGCACAAGCTGGCGGTCGGCTTCATCAGCTATGCCGGGGCAAGGTTCGGCATCCGCTAGGGCAACCGCTTCCTGCGCTGGATGTTCCTCGGCACCGCGGCCATCACCGGCGCACTGCTGCTGCTCCCAGCACGGTAGCGGAACCGCGCGAGCAGCACCGGGACCGACTCGGTGCGGCGACTGCATCCGGGCGGCAGCCCGCCCAAAGCCCCGCCTTGATTCAGGGATTGGCGACAATTATCTTGCCTGGCATCTGCCGCTGACGGCCATCGCATCCTCCTGCCGGAGCCAGCATGTCCGAATCCCCCTACGTCGTCGTCGTTACTGCCGAGAACTTCATGTCCGTCGTCATCGAGGGCTCGCGTGCCCGCCCGGTGCTGGTGGACTTCTGGGCCGACTGGTGTGCCCCCTGCCGCGCCCTGATGCCCATCCTCGCGCGCCTGGCGGACGAGTTCAAAGGCGCCTTCATCCTCGCCAAGCTGGATACCGAGGCCGAGCCGGAACTGGCCGCCCAGTTTGGTATCCGCAGCCTGCCCACGGTGCAACTATTCAAAGATGGCCGACCGGTGGACCAGTTCATGGGGGCCTTACCGGAGGCGCAGGTGCGCGAGTTCCTCGGCCGCCATCTGGCGCGCGCCTCCGATGCCCTGCTGGAGCGCGCGCGCGGGCTGCTCGCCACCGGTGATAGTGCCGGGGCCGAGCGGCTGCTGGAGCAGGCCCGTGCCGAGGACCCGGACAATTCCCGCATCTTCATCGCCGAGGTCCAGCTCAAGGCTGCCGCCGGCGACACCGACGCTGCCCTAGCTCTGCTGGAGCGCACCCCGCTGGACCTCGTGAATGATCCGGAACTGGCCGCTCTGCGCGGTCAACTGGGCTTTGCCGCCATTATCGAGGGCGCCCCCGCCGCCGCTGCGCTGGAGGCACGCCTGGCCGCCGATCCCAACGACAGCGAGGCACGCCATCAACTGGCCGCCCGCCTGGTCCTGGCTGGCGATTACGAGGCTGCACTCGAACACCTGCTGACCCTGCTCAAGCGCGACCGTGCCTACGGCGAGGATGCTGCCCGCAAGGGGATGGTCGCCATCTTCGATCTGCTCGGCGGCAGCGGCGATTTAGTGGCGCGCTATCGCGGACAGATGCTGAGCAGCCTGTACTGAGCCCCAGTCGCTCAACGCATGCCGACGCCCACCGCCGCCGTCGAATCATCTCAGCCATCACCCCGACCCACACCCCTCTGGGAGGTGGTGGCGCTGGCCGACTTCCAGCTACCCCGCGCGCTGGATCCGGCAGCAGTCCGCAAGCGCTGGGGCACGGTCAAGCAGGTGCTCGGGTTGCGCCGCACCGAGGCGCCGGCCCCGGTGCGCCTCGAGGCCGACCTGCAGGCGCTACCGCCGGCCCGACTTGCCAGCCTGGTCCCGCCGATCGACTGGACCCCGGCCGCCCGCGCGCTGGATGCCGCGATCGGCGACTGGCCGGCCGCCGAGCCACCGGTCCGTTTTCTGATCGGGCCACCTCATGCCAGCCACGCCGATATCCTGCGCCGCTGGGCGGTGATGCATGGGGCACTGACCGTGGCTGCCCCGGCGCCAGGCGCGGTCCTCGCCGGTGGCGAATCCTGGCTAGCGGCCTGGCAGGCGGCGACGCAGGCCACTGGTGTGCACTCGCCCCGCTGCTGGGTGCTACCCGCACTGGAACGCTGTTACCTGCGCCATGCTAACGGCCTCGGGCTGATCCGCCGGCTGTTGTGGCTGGCCCTGTCCGGACGGTTGGGGCCGGGGCTGATCGGCTGCGACAGTTGGGCCTGGACCTATCTGCAGCACGTCTGGGATCTGCCCCAGGTGGGCGCCTACACCGTGCAAGGCTTCGACGGGCACCGGCTCACTGCCCATCTCGCCAACTGCGCCGATCCCGATCCCGACGGCCGGCTGCCGCGCTTCTGCAATGCTTGCTCCAGCACCCAGGTCCTGCCAGACCTGGATCAGATCGCGCGCGGTGATTTCACGGTGAGCAGCCAACCCAAGCAACTGGCCGCCCGCTGCCGTGGTAACCCGGGCATCGCACGCCTCTATTGGCAAGCGCGGCTGCGCGTCGAGCCCGAGGATGGACGGGCGGCCGAGGCCGCTGACGATGGCGCCGAGGCGAGGGCGCCCGGAGATCAGAACCCGGCCGCTGGTCTGGCTGAGCGCTGAGCTTGGAGGAGCCGGATCTGCCGAGACTGACCGACGAGGCGGTCGCGCTGGTCCTGCATGCCCTGCTGCTGTGCAACGGGGTCACGGCTGAGTTACTGACCAAACTCCTGCCATTGGGGGCCGCCGCGGTGCAGGGCATCCTCCCGCGGCCGGCCGCGGCGGCGGTCCAGACCAGCGCAGGGATCGGGGCAGGACTGGTGACCTGCAGCAATGGACGCTGGCAGGTCAGTGCCCTGGGCTATTCGACGGCGCGGGAGGTGCTCGCGAGCCACGGGCTGCTGTCCGATCAGTTCTAGCCAAAGGTGGCGAACAGCCAGCGCAGCGAGCGGATGAAGGGGTGCTTGGGCATCGGGACACCTCTTCGGTCGGACGCGGACCAGGCCGTGGCGCTCCCGTAACGGGGTGGAGCAGGCCGGCACGGGCCGGCGGCCGGGGTGCTGCGGCGGAATACGTGGCCCGCGTCTCGGCAACGCCCACCGCGTGGTGACGGTGCCGGTGATGGGATCATTTGGCCTGGGGTGGAGGCCGCGGCCGACGCAGGTCGGGGCCTGCCGCGCCGGTCGGCTGGCAGACGAGAAGGCTGATCGACCAACGTGGCTAGGTGGGCCCGGGCGTGACGCGAATGCAACGCACCTGACGAGTGGCGCTGGTGGTCACCGGTGGCGGATAGCCGATGGCGCACTCGGGGCCGGCCTCCGGACAGCGGGGATGGAAATGACAGCCGGCCGGCGGGTTGGCCGGCGAGGGCATGTCGCCTGCCAGCCGGATGATGCCGCGGCGCTGGTCCGGGTCCACCACCGGCACTGCCGAGAGCAGGGCGCGGGTGTAGGGATGGCGGGGATCATCGAGCACCTCGTCCGTGGTGCCCTGCTCGACGATGCGCCCGAGATACATCACCGCCACCTCGTGAGCCAGATAGGCGACCACCGAGATGTCGTGGGTGATGAACAGATAGCTCAGCCCGAGGTCCTGCTGGAGTTGCTTGAGCAGGTTAAGGATCTGCGCCTGCACCGAGACATCCAGCGCACTGGTGGGTTCGTCGCAGACGATCACCCGCGGCTCCACCGCCAAGGCGCGGGCGATGCAGATGCGCTGGCGCTGCCCGCCGGAGAACTCGTGGGGGTAGCGCTCCATGGCGGCGGCGCCGATGCCGACCTGTTCCAGCAGCGCGGCGACGCGGCGGCGCCGCGCGATGCGGTCGGGCTCGATCCCGAGTGCTAGCAGTCCCTCGCCGACGATGTCGCCGACCAGCATGCGCGGGTTCATCGAGGCGAAGGGGTCTTGGAAGATGATCTGCAGGTCCTTGCGCTGGCGGCGCAACGCCCCGGGGCGCAGCCGGGCCAGGTCCAGTCCGCGATAGTGCACCGCGCCGCCGGTGGGCCGCTCCAGGCGCAGCAGGCCCTTGCCGACGGTGGTCTTGCCGCAACCGGACTCGCCCACCAGGGCGAGGGTGCGGCCTGGATAGAGGGTGAGATCCAGGCCATCCACGGCCTTGACATGGCCGACAGTGCGCTTGAACAGCCCGCGTTGGATCGGGAAATGCACCTGCAGCGCGCGCACCTTCAGCAGTGGGTCGGCGCCGTCGTTGGTTGCCGGGGCGCTGGGCGCGCCGATGGCCGGCGCAGGTGCCGCGACTGTCGCCGCCGGCCCGTCGGCCCACAGCAGGCAGCGGACCCGGCGCGCTGCCGGGCGCATCAGCGGGTCCAGCGCCGGTGCGGACTGCGGATCGGCTGGCAGTCCTGCTGCCGCCACTG
This sequence comes from Chromatiaceae bacterium, assembly GCA_007693535.1. Classification (GTDB taxonomy): domain Bacteria; phylum Pseudomonadota; class Gammaproteobacteria; order Chromatiales; family Chromatiaceae; genus Lamprobacter. The sequence continues at coordinate 29,969 of REDK01000056.1, read as the reverse complement.
GATACCAGCCGGGCAGGTTGTCGTGACAGGCGTCCATCGCGCGGTCGCACCGTTCGGCGAAGCGGCAGCCGATGAAGGGTTGGTCCAGGGGCGGCACCCGCCCGGGGATCACCGCCAGGCCGGCGTCGCGCTTCTGCGCCGAGGGCAGGCTCTCCATCAGGCTGCGGCTATAGGGATGGGCTGGGGCGGCGAAGAACTCCCGGCACGCGGCCTGCTCGACGATCTGTCCGGCATACATCACCGCCAGCCGATCGGCGGTCTCGGCAACCACGCCCAGGTCGTGGGTGATTAGCAACACCGCCATGCCGGTGGACTGCTGCAGCGAGCGCAGCAACTGCAGCACCTGCGCCTGGATGGTCACATCCAGCGCGGTGGTGGGCTCGTCGGCAATCAGCACCTGCGGATCGCCGGCCAGGGCCATCGCGATCATCACCCGCTGCTTCATGCCGCCGGAGAGCTGATGCGGATATTCCTGGGCGCGGCGGTCGGGATCGGGGATGCCCACCGCCCGCAGCAGTTCCAGTACCCGGGTTGCTACCCAATCCGCGTCTGCCCTGTTGCGTGGCGACGGCGGCGGGCGGCCATGCAGGCGTACCGCCTCGGCGATCTGCTCGCCGATGGTCAGCACTGGATTCAGCGAGGTCTGCGGCTCCTGAAAGATCATCGCCATGCGCCCGCCGCGCACCCGGCGCATCGCGCGCTCAGAGAGTTCGAGTAGCTCAACCCCGTCAAGCTGCACCGAGCCCGCGATGATCCGCCCCCCCAGCGGCAGCAGGCGCATTAGCGACAATGCGGTCATGGATTTGCCGCAGCCTGACTCGCCAAGCAGGGCCAGGGTTTCGCCGCGGCGGAGATCGAACTCGAGCGCATCGCACACCCGCACCGGCGCCGGCCCGCCACCGGTGAGTTCGGTGGTCAGGCCGCGCACCTGCAGCAGCAGCCCGGCATCGGCGGCGGCCGCAGCCGGTCTCGTCTTCAGCTCGGTATTCATCGCAGCGCGCGCAGGCGCGGATCGAAGGCGTCGCGCACCACATCGGCGAACAGATTGGCCGCCAGCACCAAGGTGAACATGAAGCCGAAGGCGGCAGCGAGCGACCACCAGACGACCGGGTCACGCGCCAACTCCAGCCGCGCACTGTTGATCATATTGCCCCAACTGTTCATGGTGGGATCGACGCCGATATTGACATAAGAAAGCACCGCCTCGGCCAGCACCAGGCCGCTGAAGTCCAGCACCAGGGTGATCATCACGATGTGCAGCACATTAGGCAGGATATGCCGGGCGATGACGGTGGAATGGCGCACGCCGAGCGCGGTCGCCGCGAGCACGTAGTCGGCCTCGCGCAGCTTCAGGGCCTCGCCGCGCAACAACCGGCAGAGCCCGGTCCAACTGGTCACGCCGAGGATGATGCAGAGGAAGAACAGGCGCAGATCGGCGCGATGGACCAGGCTCGCGAACTGGTCGGCGTGATTGGTCATGTGGACCTGGAGCATCAGGATGGCTGCGGCGATCAGCAGGACCCCGGGGATGGAATTCAGCGTGGTGTATAGGTATTGGATGATGTCATCGGTGAGCCCGCGGAAATACCCCGCCATGATCCCCAGGATCACCGCCGCCGGCAACATCACCAGGGTGGTGAGGGTGCCGATGACCAGGCCGGTCCGGATGCTCTTCAGGGCTTGATAGAAGACATCCTCCCCCACCTTGTCAGTCCCCAGGATGTAATACTTGGCTGAGAGATCGGCCGCGACCATCATCAGCATCAGCATCAGCGCCAGTGTGAGCAGCGCTACCCGCCAGGGCAGCTCGGTCTCGCCGTGGGCAATCGCCCGCGCCAGATTTCGGGGCGGCTGCCCGCGGCGGCGCGCCAGCAGCCAAACCAGGGCTGCGGCCAGCAGCGCCCACAACAGGAGCCCCTTGACCAGTCCGAGCAATGTGCGCCACAGGATATCCCAGCCGCGCTTGGCCGGATCGGCCAGGTGGGCGCCGCCATGAATCAACCGCGGGAAATCGCGAACCACCGAGCCGTCGGGTTGCTCAATGGGCTCGCGCACGAACGAACGGGTCGCGAAGGGGGCGGAGAAGGTCTTCTCCTGGCGCTCGCGCAGCGGGTTCAGCAGGACATCAAGCAGAGACAGCACCTGGGCCGAATAGCGAGGCGCCGGGCCGGTTGCCGGCGCTGGCCAGACGGCATCGGGTTCTGCTTCGGGGCTCGATTCTGGGAGTCTATCCGGGGTCGCTTCTCGGACCGCTTGCGACCCGATGAAGGCCGCCTCTGCGTCGGCAGGGACCGCGGGGACAGCCTCTAGGCGTGGATGGAAATGCAGCGTATCCAGCAGCCCGACGGCGACATAAAAGGTGATGACCACCAGTGCTCCAACGCCAACCGGCGAGCGCCCCACGCTGCGCCAGGGAGCGCTCAGGTGCTCGTGACGCCGGGCATAAAGGGCGAAGCCGATCGCCACCGCGATCAGTAAAAAGACGAAGGCGTCGGTCAGCAGAACGACGGGCATCGCTAGCCCTTTGCCGGCGCCATGCCGGCCACGACAGAGTTCATGACAGTCGCACCCGTGGATCGACCAGCGTATAGGAGATGTCGGTCAGGATCAGCCCGAGGATGTAGAGCACGGAGCCGAGAAAGACCATGGCGCGGACGATGGCGAAGTCTTGGGCAGCAATGGCATCGATGGTATAACTGCCCAGCCCCGGGATGCCAAAGAAGGACTCGGTGATCAGCGCCCCCATGAAGAGCAGCGGCAACACCGCGACCACCCCGGTGAGGATTGGGATCAGTGCGTTCTGCAGCACATGCCGAAACAGCACCACGCGCTCGCGCAGGCCCTTGGCGCGGGCGGTGCGGACATAGTCCCGGTTGACCTCCTCCAGGAAAAAGGTGCGATAGAGGCGAGTGCCACTGCCGATCCCGGCGATGACCCCGACCAACACTGGCAAGACCAGGAACTTGATCGCATCTAGCCCGGTATCGTATCCAGAAATCGGCACCAGATGGAACAGCTTACCAATCAGAAACTGGCCGGAGATAATATAGAACAGTCCAGAGATCGACATCATCGCCACCAGCAGCACCACGCTGCCGATATCGATATAGGTGGCGCGGAAGAACACGATCATCAGCGCATAGCTGATGTTGATCGCGAGCCCAACCAGCAGCACCGGCAGGGCGATGGCCAGGCTCGGCCACATCCGCTGCGAGATATCGTAACCGATGTTGCGCCCGCTGTCCGAGGCGCCGAACTGGAAGGCGAACAGTCGCAGCGATTTCTGAAAGAAGATGGTCTCGGTGACGCGGTCGAGGCCGGCCGCCTCGCTGTTGAACAGCAAGGGCCGGTCATAGCCGCGTTCAGCCTTCCAGTTCACCACCGCCTCCTCGGTGACGCGACGGTCGCCAAGCTGCATGCGTGCCATGTCATCAGGCGAGTTGACAACGAAGAACAGCATGAAGGTGATCAGATTGACCCCGATCAGGATCGGGATCGCATAGAGCACCCGGCGGATGATATAGGCAGTCACCGGGCGCGGCTCCGTTCACGGCGGCGGGCGACGCCGATGGCTGGCACCGCCCCAGCCACGAGCAGCGCGAGCAGGGCGCCGAGGGGCCAGATGACCGGCTGATTCCAGGCGGTGCGCAATTCCTCGCGCAGCGCTGGATCAAGCCGTCGGTATTTCAGCGTGTTATTGGCCATCTGGTTGGGCTTGACATTGTATAGCCATTGATGGTGGAGGCTGAATGACTTGGGATAGAAGCCGAATGACCAGGGGGCATCGCGGCGGACTAATTCTACCATCTCGTCGATGATCGCCTGGCGCTCCGGGCCGTCGTCCATGTTCTTCATCCGCTCGAAGCGGGTATCGAACTCCGGGTTGCGGTAGTTGGCCGCGTTCTCGCCGCCGTCGAGCTTGGCGTTGGGGCCGTAGAGTAGGAACAGGAAGTTTTCCGGGTCGGGATAGTCAGCGTTCCAGCCCCACATGAAGACCTGCCCAGTGCCCTTGCGCATCTTCTCCTGAAAGCGATTGTAGTCGGTGGCGCGGACGACCAGCTCGATGCCGATCCGAGCGAATTGGCGGCGCATCCAGTTGAGCAGTGGGCGGGAGTCCGGGCCGGCATCGGCAAATTCGAAATAGATGGTCAGCGGGCGACCGCTGGCCGGGTCGCGGCCGTCGCGATAGCCGGCCTGGGTCATCAACGCGCGCGCCTCTTCGATATCGCGACGCACCGCGCGGCCGCCCTGCCAGTCGAAGACATAGGAGTTGATCCCGGCCGCGCCCTCACGATGACCGAAGATGCCGGGCGGGATCGGTCCGTGCGCGGCGGCACCGCGCCCATTGCGGAAGATCGAGATGAACTCGTCGAAGTCCACCGCGATACTGATTGCCCGCCGCAGCAGGCGCGCCCTTTCGGAGTCGCCGCCGATCAGCGGATCGGCCATGTTGAAACCCATGTAGAAGATCGAGGTGTCAACTGCGGTGAACAGCGCGATGCCACGCTCACGCATCTCCGGGGTTAGCCCGGCATTGCCTTCGGCATCGAACTGAACCGCCTGATCAAAGGCATCGGAGGTGATGCCGGAACTATCATAGAATCCCTGCAGGAACTTGTTCCAATACGGGATGTTCTCTTTCTCCAGGCTGAAGATGGCCTGATCGATCATCGGCAGCGCGGTTCCGGCATCGGCTAGCAGACCGGCGGCAGCGTCCTCGGGCATGCCCTCGGTGGGATAGGACTCGCCGTGGAAATTGGGGTTGCGCGTCAGCGTCATGCGCAGGTTGGGATTGTTTTCGGTGAGCATGAAGGGGCCGGTGCCCACGGGATACCAGTCGAGGACCAGATTATTGGCTGCCATGCCGGGCTGAGCATACAGGGCCTCGGCCTCCCAAGGCATCGGCGCGAAGAAGGGCATGGCCAGCCAGTATAGGAATTGTGGATAGCGGCCGTTGACCCGCACGACGTAGCTGTAACGATCGATGACCTCGGCGCCGTCGAAGGGAACCTGGTTGAGGTCGAAGAAGGGGCGCTGGCCGTTCCCGACGCTCGGGGCAGCCGCGGAGATGCGCTCGGCGAGTTCGCTGAAGCCCTGAATATGGGTGCCCATCAGGCCGGCGATGGGTGAATGCAGCCACGGTGTGGCCAGACGCTTGATCTGATACACATAGTCGGCCGAGGTCAATTCCCTGGTACCGGTCTCGGGCAGGTCGTCGAGGGTGCGCAGCCGAGCGATCTGACGGCGCGGCAGCGCGTGGTACAGATGGCGGCCGTCGGCATCGGTGGCGAAAGCCGGATGTGGCTGATACAGGATGCCGGGGCGGATGCGGATCAGGTATTCGGTGGTCGCGATGGCATCGATCGGCGCGTCATCCGGCAACGGATCACCGTCGGCATCGAGGAACCGCTCGGTGGGTATCTCTGCGGCGGTGAGCGGGATCAGCGTATAGGGCCGCTTCAGGAAATGATATTGCAGCGGCGGCTCGTAGATCTGGGCGAGGAAGCCATACTCGTTGGCGCTGTAGGAGCGCACCGGATCGAGATGCTTGGGCCGCTCGTTGAAGGCGCTATACAGGATCTGCTGTCCGGCCTGGGCGGCTGGATAGGGGTTGTTCCAGGGCGGCTCGCCGCAGCCGGTCAGGGTGAGCAGCAACCCCAGGGCTAGCAGCAGCCGCCCCGAGGTGCGGGCCAGTTGCGCGCAGTGCTCGCATCGGCAGCGGAGCGGCGCGCGCGACGCTTTCCCGCCCGGTCGGCTTTCGGTAAGGTGTCGGGTCCGTTGCACCGGCGCATCATCGCATTCGGACGCCTTGGGTGCCAGGCCTCGTGTCAGCATGGGACTCAGGCGCACCCCTGGCGGTTGCGACATGGCAAGCGCTGGTACCGGTTCTGGCCCCGGCCGCGTTGCCGGCATCTTGTCACGGCAGCCGCGCTGGGCGCGGATCGCTGCCAACCTGGGGGAACAATCGATGGGATTCCTGACCGATAAACGCATTCTGATCACCGGAGTGGCAAGCAACCGCTCCATCGCTTGGGGGGTCGCCCAGGCCATGCACCGTGAGGGCGCGCAGCTCGCCTTCACGTACCAGGGCGAGAAGCTCCGCGCGCGGGTCGAAGATCAGGCCACGCAGTGCGATTCCAACATCGTGCTGCCACTCGACGTCGCCCGCGACGAGGACATCGCCGCCTGCTTCGCCGCCCTGGCCGAGCATTGGGACGGGCTCGATGGCATCGTCCACTCCATCGCCTTTGCTCCCAAGGAGGAACTAGAAGGCGACTATGTCAGCGCGGTGACCCGCCAAGGCTTCGCCACCGCGCACGACATCAGTTCCTACAGCCTGGCCGCCCTGGCCAAGGCCGGGCGGCCCCTGATGGCGGGTCGCAACGGGGCGCTGGTGACCATGAGTTACCTGGGGGCGGTGCGCGCGGTGCCGAACTACAACGTGATGGGGGTGGCCAAGGCCAGCCTAGAGGCCAACGTCCGCTATCTTGCCGCGGCGCTCGGTCCCGAGGGCACGCGGGTCAATGCCGTCTCGGCGGGGCCGATCCGCACCCTGGCGGCGGCTGGCATCGCCGACTTCCGCTCGATGCTCAAGCAGGTGGAGGAGCGCACCCCGCTGCGGCGCAACGTGACCATCGACGAGGTCGGCAATGCCGCCGCCTTCCTCTGTTCCGATCTCGCCTCCGGCATCACCGGCGATGTGCTGTACGTCGATACCGGCTACCACATCCTCGGGCTCGGCTGAAGGCCGCTCCTCCGGATCCCTTAACAGGCCTCGCAGAGTTCGATCGCTCGCTCGACCGGCAGATCGGCGCGGCGCGCCCACTCCAGCATGGAGGCATCGTAGAGCAGCGCATCGCGATTTCCGAACAGGGCATAGGCGGCGAACCAGGTCAGGGCGGCCCGGTTGCCGCTGTGGCAGAAATGCACCTGTTTGGCCTCGGTGTCGATGCGGCGGGCGGCGAACAGCTCCCGCAACGCCCCCGGCGTCCGCAGATACCCGGACCCATCGTTGCTCAGCCAGTCGTAGGGCAGGTGGCGGGCGCCTGGGATGGTCCCGGGACGCTCGCCGCGGCCCCCACTATAGATACCGAGGTATTCGCCGTCGCTGCGGGCATCGACCAGTGTCTCCCCAGCGGCCAGGGCCGCCTGCACCGCGGCGGCATCCGGCACCATTTCGGGACGTGGTCGCGCCTCAAAGCGCGCCGGGCGCCCCGCGCCGGGCGCGCCCGAGGCGATGCGCCCGCCCGCCTCGGCATAGGCGACCAGGCCGCCGTCGAGCAAGCTCACGGCGTCGTGCCCGAGGACCAGAAAGGTCCAGTACACCCGCGCCGCGGCGGCCAAGTCGCCAGCGCCGCGACCGGTGGCGACGATCACCACGTGAGTCGCATGATCGATGCCGGCGGCGCCGATCATGTCGGCTAGGGTTGCGGTCGGCGGCAGCAGGGCCGGGATCGCACCGCCGCGGCGGCCGCCGTGCGGCGACTCGGTACGCCAACGCTCGAAGGGGATATTCACCGCCCCAGGGATATGGTGGGCGAGGAAGTCCTGCTCGGCCTGGATGTCGAGCACCTGGACGCCGGCTGCCTGTTGCTGGCGCAGCACCCAGCCGGCATCCACCAGCGGCGGGATGTCGGCGCCGGCTGGGGTCGCCAGCAGGGTGCTCAGGGGCAGGAGCCACAGGAGCAGGAGGACGGCGCGGGGTGCGCCAGTGGCGCGGCGACGGGGGGCAGACGATCGATACATCGGAAACTCGCGACAGGGTTGATTCGCGCGCAGGGCGCAGCGGGTGATCGAGGATGCGTTATGGTAACAGCCAGCCCGGCCATGGCGACCCGCTGTCGACCTGTCGATCGCGCCCCCGGGACCGCGCCGGGAGCTGACATCTGCGAACCTGGCGGTGGTTCTGCCCCAGGGGCCTGGCCAGCGCCTTCCCTGCCGGCAGAAACGCTTGAGTGTCATCGCCAGAGAATGATCGATGGATATCGCCGAGCTGCTCGCCTTCAGTGTCAAGAGTAATGCCTCCGACCTACATCTGTCGGCCGGTCTGCCGCCGATGATCCGGGTCGATGGCGACATGCGCCGCATCAATGTGCCGCCGCTGGAACATCGCACCGTGCATGCGCTGGTCTACGACATCATGAACGACAAGCAGCGCAAGGACTACGAGGAGTTCCTGGAGACCGACTTCTCGTTCGAGATCCCCGGCCTGGCGCGGTTCCGGGTCAACGCCTACAACCAGAAGCGCGGGGCGGCGGCGGTCTTTCGCACCATCCTGTCCAAGGTGCCGACGTTGGATGATCTCAACGCCCCGGCCATCTTCAAGAAAATCGTCGATGTGCCGCGCGGGCTGGTGCTGGTGACCGGGCCCACCGGCTCCGGCAAGTCCACTACGTTGGCGGCGATGGTGGATTACCTCAACAATACCCAGTATGCCCATATCCTCACCATCGAGGACCCGATCGAATTTGTTCATGTCAGCAAGAAGTGCCTGATCAATCAGCGCGAGGTCCACAAAGATACCCTGGGGTTCAGCGAGGCCCTACGCTCGGCCCTGCGCCAGGACCCGGACATCATCCTGGTCGGCGAGATGCGCGACCTGGCAACCATTCGCCTGGCCCTGACTGCGGCCGAGACTGGCCATCTGGTATTCGGCACCCTGCATACCAGTTCCGCCGCCAAGACCATCGACCGCATCGTCGATGTCTTCCCCGCCGCCGAGAAGACCATGGTGCGCTCAATGCTGTCGGAGTCGCTACGCTCGGTGGTGGCCCAGACCCTGCTCAAGAAGATCGGCGGCGGTCGTATTGCCGCCCACGAGATCATGCTCGCGACCCCGGCCATCCGCAATCTCATCCGTGAGGACAAGATCGCGCAGATGTATTCATCTATTCAGACCGGCCAGGCCTTCGGCATGCAGACCCTCGATCAGTGCCTGACAGACTTGGTTCGCAAGGGCCTCATCAACAAGGCCGACGCCCGCAGCAAGGCGCAGAACAAAGACGCCTTCTGAGGGCCCCGGGGGTCTGGCACCGGGACGTCGTGCATGCGCTGCCGCCATTGTTTGCCTGTCCAACCCGCGAGCCTTCGCTGCCATCATGGATCTCAGAAAACTGCTGCAGGTGGTTACCGACAAACGTGCGTCGGACCTGTTCATCACCGCCGGTTGCCCGCCAAGCATCAAGATCGACGGCGTCATCAAGCCGATCGGGCATGAGGCAATGACTGCCGAGGAGGCGCACAAGGCGGTCTATGGCCTGATGAATGCCAAACAACGGCGTGAGTTCGAGGAGACCAACGAGTGCCAGTTCGCGATCAATGCTGGCAGCGCCGGGCGCTTTCGCGTCAGCGCCTTTGTGCAACGCACCTGCGTCGGCATGGTGTTGCGACGCATCGAGCACCGCATCCCGACTATCGAGGAACTGCGGCTGCCGCCAGCCCTGCGCGAGCTGTGTATGCTCAAGCGCGGGCTGGTGATCTTAGTCGGTGCCACCGGCACCGGCAAGTCCACTTCGCTGGCGGCGCTGGTGGGTTACCGCAATCAGATGAGCAATGGTCACATCATTACCATTGAAGATCCAATCGAGTTCGTCCATGAGCACGACGGCTGCATCGTGACCCAGCGCGAGGTCGGGGTCGATACCGAATCCTTCGAAGTGGCCCTGCGCAATACTCTGCGCCAGGCCCCAGACGTGATTCTGATCGGCGAGATCCGCACCCGTGAGACCATGGAATACGCGATCACCTTCGCCGAGACCGGACATCTAGTGATGTCGACGCTGCATGCCAACAACTCCAACCAGGCCCTCGATCGCATCGTCAACTTCTTTCCCGAGGATGCCCGCCAACAATTGCTGCTGGACCTGTCGCTCAATCTACGCGGCATCGTGGCGCAGCAGCTCTTGCAGCACAAATCCGGCCACGGCCTCCGCTTGGTGCTGGAGATTCTGCTTAATACCCCGCTCTGCGGCGACCTGATACGCAAGGGCGAGATCCATAACATCAAGGAACTGATGGGTCGCTCCAACGAGGAGGACATGATCACCTTCGATCAGGCCCTGTATCAACTCTATCTGGACGGCGAGATCACCTATGAGGAGGCGATCAAACATGCGGATTCAGCCAACGAACTGCGGCTGATGGTGAAGCTCAAGGGCGATGCCCAAGCGATGCGCACACGAGACGAAGGGCTACACAAGATCTCGCTGGTGGAGACGGAAGAGTTTCCGGCCGTCGCGGCCCCGATCTTTCCGGCCGAGCCAAAGCCAATGGCCGGTCCAGCAACGGGGCGCCCGACGGCGGGGCCGAATGCTGACCAGCGCTCACCGCCGCAGGATGGCGGCAGCAAGCTTTAATCTTTGGGCAACACCGAAACATTGAGCGCTTCCCGCGGTGCAGGGGAGCCGCTACCTTCAATCGCTGATAAGCGATTGAAGGTGGATGAACCCGGCGCCCGCGGCGTCGGGTTTCGTGCTGAGTTTCGGTCAGGCATGGCGGATCGATCAGCGTCTCTTCAGGCAGTTCGAACCCCACGCCAGTGCCGACCCGGCTTTTCGGGATGGGGTGTGTCGGTCAGGCTGGCAGCGACTGAACCTCGCACAGGCCGGACTTGAACGGCGGGAAGCCGCTGATCGGATCGAGATGCCGATCATCCGTGAGTTCGTTGATGTTGGCGTGGTTCCAGGCATGGGCGCAATGGACCACGCCCGGCTTGACCCGGTCGGTCACCCGTGCCACGAATTGCACTTGGCCGCGGGGTGAGGAGACCAGTACGGGGTCGCCATCACCGATGCCGCGGGCGGCAGCATCTTCGGGATGGATCTCGCACCAGGGATGAGGCACCGCCCGGCGCATCTTGTAGAGGTACTGATGCTGGGAATGGGTGGCGTGCTTGTTGCGTGCACCGCTGGTCAGCACCAGCGGAAAGTCCTGCACCAGTTGCGGGGTGGCGACTGGGCTCTCGGCCGGTTCGCGCCAGACCGGCAGGCCATCGTAGCCCGCCGTCCGCAGTTCCTCCGAATCGAACTCGACCTTGCCGCTTGCGGTGGGGAAGCCGCGTAGCCGGTACAGGCGGTCTGCATCGAGGAAGCCGTGCTCGACCAGATCCTCGATCGCCTGTGCATAGACGATCACCCCGTCTGGGCTGCGATAGATCTCCTCGCGGACCTCCGGGTCTAACCCCTCGGCCGCTTCAGCCCATGAGGCTTCCAGGTCCCCCTGCCAGAATTGCTCGCCCATCCCCAGGCGCACGCCGAGTTGCAGGAAGATTTCCCCGTCCGGGCGTGCCTCGCCGCGGGGCGGAACCACGGTGCGACGATAGCGCAACTCCCCCTGGTAGGCACAGCCGGGATAGGCGATCAGGGCCGGCCGCTCTAGATTGGTCGCCGCCGGCAGCACGATATCGGCCATGCGGGTGGCGGGATTGTGGAAGAAGTCGGTCGCGGCAAAGAAGTCGAGTTCGCCCAGGGCCCGCTCCATCCGCTTAGAATTTGCCCACATGCCGGTATTGATGCCCATCGCGAGCAGGGCGCGAATCCGCTGTGGGCGACCATCAAGGATGCAGTCCGGCAACAGCATGCTCTGCGCCGCCGGCCAGTAGCGGGTCCAGAGCGGAAAGACCTCGTCGCCGACCCGTGGCGGCAACTGTTCCTTGCAGTAGTCGAACAGATCGATCGGCTTGGGAAAGATCTTGTCGTTGAGGAAACGATTGCCGCCTTCTCGGTCCAGATTGCCGGTGACCGCCGAGAGCAGGATCACCGCGCGATGGTTCTGCACCCCGTTGCTATGCTGCACCGTTGCCGTGGGCGAGAGAACGAGCTGCGACGGCCCCTCGTTGGCGAACAGGCGCGCGGCGGTGACGATATCCCCGGCGGCAACCCCACAGATGGCAGCCACCCGTTCCGGTGGGAAGTCCTCGACATAGCGGCGGAAGGCGTCTACGCCATTGCCCCATTGACCTAGAAAGGCCTGATCCTGCCAACCGTTGGCAAAGATCACATGATGCATGCCGAGTGCTAGGGCGCCATCGGTCCCGGGACGCAGTTGCAGCCACACATCGGCCTCCTCGGCCAATGGGGTGCGCCGTGGATCGACCACGACGAGGTACCGGTTGGGGCGGCGTCGGGCCAGCGGATGGGTATCGAAGGGCGGGATCGAACCCTTAGGATTGGTCGACCAAACCAGGTTGCAACGGGTCTTGTAGGATTCGACCGTGGAGGTGGTTTTAATCTTGTAGCCGAAGGTGAGCTTCTCGGCGACCACGGTGGCGCTGAAACAGCAGCCACTCTCGGTCATATAGTTGGGCGAGCCAAAGGCATGGGCGAGGCGCTGCAACTGTGGTCGCGCCTCTTTTGTGTATCCCGCGAAGAAGGCGACCGTCGGGGCGCCATGCTCCGCGCGCACCGCAGCGAGGCGGGTTGCGATGGTATCGAGGGCCTGATCCCAGGAGATGCGCTCGAACTCGCCGCTTCCACGTGGTCCGACCCGCTGCAGCGGATACAGCAGCCGGTCTGGATGATTGCGCCGGTCCAATTGGACGTAGCAGCGCGGGCAGTCTGGCCCCTTGATCTTGACCGGCTCGCCGGTCTCGTCGAGGTGCACATCAATGGCACAATTGGCATCGCATTCGTAACAAGTACTCTTGACCGTCGTCATTCCAGTGGATCTCGCGGCAAACCGACCTTGCGGCCAACATGCAATTGCGGGACCGGAAATCAAGTGCCGGGCCATTGCTGGGGCTGGTCGGTACCCGGGGTAGCAGCCAGCAGCACGGGCTGGGATCGCGAGTTGGAATCGGGCGGACTCTAAGCGCGCGGGGCAGTCGGACGGCGGCCTGTGGTGTGGTCAGATCAACTCCCGAGAGGCCTTCAGGTGGATTGCAGCACCCTGTGCCGGGTTGGCCGGACGCCCGAGGGCGCCCGGTGCCTCAGAGGTCGGGCGCAAATCGCCGGCGGTTGCGAGGGCGTCCGCAGTAGGCCGGCGGTTTTTTCACAAGCGCTCAGTCGGTCGCTGGCGTCGGGCCGCCGTTCAGCCATCGCTGGACCAGATGGATGGCGGCAGAGTCCAGTTCGCCCTGGTCCTGGCCGACCAGGGCGTTGAGATACTGCGCCACCTGCGCGGCCCCGGGCAGGGCCAGGCCCAGCGCGTGGGCGGTCTCCAGCACGATACGCATGTCCTTCTGATGCAGGCTGGCCTTGAAGCCGGGCTGATAGGCACCGTCGAGCATGCGCTGGCCATGCACCTCCAGGATGCGGCTGCCGGCGAAGCCGCCGAGCAGGGCCGCACGCACCTTGGCTCCATCCACCTCCGAGGCCGTCGCCAGCAGCAGGGCCTCGCCGATGCCGGCCATGGTGGCGGCCACCACGATCTGATTGCAGGCCTTGCAGACCTGACCAGCTCCGGGGCCGCCGATATGTACGATGTTGGCCCCGAGCACCTGTAGCAGGGGCAGGGCACGGGCGAAGGCGGCGTCGCTGCCGCCGGCCATGATCGACAGGGTGCCGTCGATGGCGCCGGTCTCGCCGCCGGAGACTGGGGCATCGAGCAGGTCGGCACCGGCCGCCCGCAGTTGTGCGCCGATGGTCCGCGTAGCCGCTGGTGCGATCGTGCTCATGTCGACGACCAGGGTACCGGGCTGCAGCCCGGCGATGACGGCTTGCTCCGTGGTTGCACTGACGCCGGTCCCGGAGTCGTTCCCGGAAGGGATTGCGCCGTGGGTGGCACCGGTGCCCAGGATCACCGCTTCCACGTCGGGGGTATCGGCGACCATGGTGAAGATCAGGGTCGCGCGGCGGGCGACCTCAGCCGGGCTGGCGCAGGCGCTCGCCCCTGCCGCTACCAGCGGCGCCATGGACTCGGCGCGGCGGGCATGGACGCTGAGCGCGTGGCCCGCGCGCAGCAGGTTCAGGGCCATCGGGCGGCCCATGATGCCGAGGCCGATGAAGCCGATCTGTTCGGGCATGCGGGACTCCGCGGGCAGGGTGATGCAGGTAGGGCGGCGACTCAAAGGTTGTAAAATAACCGCCGGCCGTTGGGCGGGGATCCGCGGGAGGTCGGCGGTTTTGTCCGCAGCGCTCAGCGCTTGCCCCGCAGCAGGGCATCGGGATGACGTTGCAGGAAGTCGCCGAGCTGTTGCAGCGACCGGGCCGCGCGACCGGCCTCGGCGATGGTGCGGTTGAGTTCGATGCGGGTCACCGAGTCCGCCGCGGCCATCTCGCCGACCGCCCGCATCGCCGCCCCGGCATCGCTCATGGCGCCGGTGGCGGCCGTGGTCAGCGGGTCGAGCTGCCCGTCGAGGTTGCGGATCAGCCGGCTGATGTCCTCGTTGGTGCGGGTGAGTTGAGCCCCCAGGGTCTCGACCTGGGTCTGGATCGAGTCGCCGAGCCCGCTGAAGCGATCGAAGGCCTGGTCGGCGTGGGCCAGCAGCGGCTCGACGTGCGCATTGAGGTTGGCCAGCAGGGCCTCCCCCTCGGCCATGGACTTGGCCAGGTTCTCGATCACCTCGCTGATGGCGCCGGACTCTACCACCTGTTCAAGGTGGTGCATGATGCTGGTGACGGTCTTGATCAGATCATCCAGCTGCAAGTTCTCGAACATCTCCTCCAGGCGGTCGCGGATACCCGGGATCGCTGGCACCGGGATCGGATACTCGTTGGCGGCCACCTGCCGCGGGGGCGGTAGGCCCGGGTTCAGACTCAGTGTCACCATGTGCTGGCCAGTCACGATGCTGATCGACTCCAGCCGCGCCCGTAGGCCCTGCTCGTTGATCAGTCGCCGCAGCACCGGACGTACATCCTGGTCGCGGCCGCCGCTCACCGCAACTTGCTGGGGCCAGACCTCATAGTGCACCGGAATGCGGAAGCTATCCTCCTCCACCACGTAGTTCAGCCCGATGCTGGTCACCTGGCCCACCGGCACGCCCTGGAATTGCACTGGGGCGCCGACGGTGAGGCCCTGGATGGAGCCCGGAAAGAAGGTCACCATTTGGATGCGCTCGCGCAGCAGACCGCCGCCGCTGAACACCAGAATGGTCATGATGATTACCACCAGGGCGCCGAGGACGAAGCCACCGATGACGGCAGGATTGGCCTGTTTACTCACGATCAGAGATTGCCGCGGTTGAGGAATTCGCGCACCAGGCGATGCTCGCTGGCATCGCGCAGGTGGCGCGGATTACCGGTGGTCAGCATGGTGCCGGTGGCGGCATCGAGAAAGACGGCGTCGTCACCGATGCTGAAGATGCTGTCCAGCTCGTGAGTGACGACGACCATCGTGGTCCCGAGGCTGTCGCGCAATTGCAGGATGAGATCATCCAGCCGCCGTGCCGACAAGGGATCGAGCCCCGCCGAGGGCTCGTCGAAGAGCAGGGTATCCGGGTCCAGGGCCATGGCGCGCGCGACGCCGACGCGCTTGCGCATGCCGCCGCTGATCTCGGACGGATAATAGTCGCCGAAGCCGGCCAGGCCGACCAAGGCCAGCTTGTAATCGGCGATGGCGCGCACCTGGGCCGTGCCCAGGTCAGTGTACTGCTCCAGCGGCAGGGCCACGTTCTCGCGCAAGGTCATCGAACTCCATAGGGCGCCGCTCTGATACATCACGCCGTTGCGGCGCATGATCTGCGCCCGCTCGGCAGCGGACACGTCCCATAGCGAGGCACCAGCGACCAGCACGCGCCCGGCCATCGGCTCCACCAGCCCGGTCAGGCAGCGCATCACGGTGCTCTTGCCGCAGCCGCTGCCGCCCATCACGATGAACACATCGCCGCGGCGGATACGGAAGTTCAGGTCCTGCTGCACTGGCCGGCCACCATAGCCGATGCTGACCCCCTGCAGCTCCATCTGGGCTGGGCGCCCGTCCAGGGCCGGGCCGGCATTGGCGGAGTGGCTGGCATTGACGACGTTCATGACAGCCCGATCGCGTTGAAGATGATGGTGAGCACCGCCGCGGCGATGACGATGAAGACGATGGCGGTCACCACGGCCGAGGTGGTGGCGACCCCGACGGCGGCGGCGCTACGGCCGCACTGCATCCCGCGCAGGCAGCCGGAGGCGGCGATGATGGCACCATAGGCGGTCGCGCTGATCAGGCCTTGGATGATGTGATTCCAGCCGATCGCCTCCTGGGTCTGGGTCAGATAGGCGGTCAGGGTCACCCCGCCGACCACGGTGCCGACGAAGGCGCCGCCGAGGATACCGAGCACATTGGCATAGATCGCCAGCAGCGGCGTCATCAGGATCAATGCCAGCATGCGCGGCAACACCAGGAACTCCATGGGCGGGATGCCTAGGGTGCGCAGGGCATCAATCTCCTCGTTGACCTGCATGGTCCCGAGTTGGGCAGCGAAGGCCGCGCCGGTGCGCCCGGCCATCACGATCGCGGTGATCAGGGCGCCCATCTGGATCACCGTGGCCAGCCCGACCAGGTCGGCGACGAAGATGCGTGCCCCGAACTGGGCCAACTGCTGATCGGCGATATAGCCCAGGATCATGCCCACCAGAAAGCTGATGAGACTGACGATGGGCAGGGCATCGGCGCCGGTCTCCTGGATGATCAGCCACAGATCGGTGCGTCGGTACCGGGCGCGCCCGAGCAGGAAGCGGCGCAGAGCCAGGGTGCCCTCGCCGAAGAAGGTCATGATCTCGCCGGTGGACTGGATGAGGTCGAGGATGTCCTGGCCGAAGCGGGCGAAGAACGATGGCCGCCGATCTTCCGTATGGCTGCCGGCACCGCGCTCCGGCACGCTGCGGGCCAAGGTCAGCAAGGCCGTCACCCCGGCTGGCAGGCCGGGTATCTCCCAGTCCAGCCCACGCGCCCGGCAGCGGTCCTCGACCGCGGCGACGAAGGCCACCAGGCCCGAATCCCAGTCCGTCACCGCGCCGGTGTCGAGCCGCACCCGGCGCAGGTCGCCGGCCCCGGCGAGCAGCCGCTCCGCCGCCGCCACCGTCGGCAGAGCCTCGGCGATACGCCAGGTCCCGGCCAGCACCAGGGTCGCAGTGCCAGCCGGGTCTGGTTGCAAGGTCAGGGTCGGGGGCGGGACAGTCATTGCCAACAGGTTAACAGGGTCGGGCGCCGGACCGGAATCGGGCCGGGGGGATCAGCCGCGCGGATGGCCGTCGGCGAGCGGCGGGTCGGTGGCATCCCAGGCCAGTTGCACCGGCGCCCTTAACGGCTGCCCATCCAGCCGGGGGGTACCGTCCGGCCCCAGCCGCAGCCGCCCCTCCGCGAACCAGCGGACCGCCAGCGGATAGATCAGATGCTCCTGGGTCAGCACCCGGGCGGCTAGCCGGTCGGCGTCGTCGTCCGCCAGCACCGGCACCCGCGCCTGCAGCACCGCCGGGCCGCCGTCCAGCTCCGCCGTGACGAAGTGCACCGTCGCGCCGTGCTCCCGGTCCCCGGCCGCCAGCACCCGCGCGTGGGTATGCAAGCCGCGATAGCGCGGCAGCAGCGACGGATGAATATTGAGCAGCCGCCCGGCATAGCGTTGCACGAAGGCTGGGGTGAGGATGCGCATGAAGCCGGCCAGCACCATCAGCCCGGGGGAGAAGGTCTCCACCAGCGCCGCCAGCGCAGCATCGAAGCGATCGCGTTCGGGGAAGGCGCGATGATCCAGGGCGCGGGTCGGGATACCCGCCGCGGCGGCGCGTGTCAGGCCGAAGGCATCGGCACGATTGCTGATGACCGCGCGGATGTCGACGGGCAGCGCGCCCGCCTGCTGGGCATCGATCAGGGCCTGGAGATTGCTGCCACTGCCAGAGATCAGGACCACCAGCGGCATCGGGTCGGGCGCGGGGTCGGTCATCGTTTGTCAATCGGTTGGTTGTGATCGTCCGGTGCGCGTGGATCGGACCGACCGGAGCCAGCCGGTCGGATCAGTCCCACAGGTGTCCCTGATACTGCACCCGTGGGGCATCGGGGGCGGCGGCGGTCACCTCGCCCACCACCCAGGCCTGCTCGCCGGTTGCGGCCAGGTGCGCGCAGGCAGCCGCGGACATGGCCGCCGGTAGGCAGCAGATCATGCCGATCCCGCAGTTGAAGGTACGCAGCAGTTCGCCGCGCTCGATGCCACCCCCCTGCTCGGCTAGCCAGCGGAACAGGGCGGGCGGGGTCCAGGTATCCAGATCGATGCGCGCCGCCATCCCGGCCGGCAGCATCCGCGGCAGGTTCTCGGTGATGCCGCCACCGGTGATATGGGCTAGGCCATGCACCTCCAGGGCAGCGATCAGGGCCAGCAGCGGGCGCACATAGATGCGGGTGGGCGCAAGCAGCCGCTCGCCCAGGGTGGCGCCGTCGAACGGCTGGGCTGGATCGGCCGCGCTGTCGGCGAGCACCCGGCGGATCAGCGAATAGCCGTTGGAATGGGCGCCGGAGGCGGCCAGCGCGACCAGGGCATCGCCAGGCTGCACCCGCGCCGGGGTGATGATGGCCGCCTTCTCAACGATGCCGACACAAAAGCCGGCCAGGTCATAGTCGCCGGCCTGATACATGCCCGGCATCTCCGCCGTCTCGCCGCCGATCAGGGCACAGCCGGCCTGCCGGCAGCCTGCGGCGATCCCGGCGATCACCGCCTCTGCTACCGCCAGCTCAAGCCGGCCGGTAGCGAAATAGTCCAAGAAGAACAGCGGCTCGGCCCCGGTCACCAGCACATCGTTGACGCACATCGCGACCAGATCGATGCCTACCCCGTCATGGCGGCCCAGCTCCACCGCGAGGCGCAGCTTGGTGCCAACCCCATCGGTGCCAGACACCAGCACCGGCTCGCGATAGCCCGGTGGCAGCTCGAACAGACCGCCGAAGCCGCCCAATCCGCCGAGCACCCCGGGGCGGTGGGTGGCCGCAGCGAGCGGCGCGATGCGCTCCACCAGGTGCGCCCCAGCATCGATATCGACGCCGGCGTCGCGGTAAGTCAGCTTGGATCGAGACATGCCGGGCCTCGTAACGGGGACAAAGGCCCATGATATACCGGTCCCCAGGATCGCGGCGGGGTTCAGGGCAAACGCGGTGCGGGGGCAGCGGGGGAAAGGGTCGGGGCGACCCGGACGGACGACCGACGCCCTGGGGTTGGCAGACAGGCGTCGGTCACGCGCGTTTATTGCGCTTGCAGGTCCTTGCGGAACAGGCCCATCTCGTACTCGAGGTTGTAGTGGCCAAACACCAGATTCGCTTCGCGGGTCAGTTCCTCGAACAGATCCTGCGGTTCCTCGCCGTCGGCGATCCGCTGATTCACCAGCGCTTCCAGGGCATCCCTGAAGCTGGCGGCCTTGCCGACCTCTGCAGCTTGCATTTGCATTGCAGCCTCCTGACAGTGATTGTGCACTGAGAACTATAGCAACCGGCCCTGGGGTTACCGGCGTTTATCAGACGCCCTTGGGCGTGGCAATGCGGCAGATCATTATCCGGGCTTAAACAGGCATTGGCGGCGATTCCGCGATGGCAGCTACCGGACGCTGATGGGACACCTCTGGGAGGCATTTGGGACGACGCATTGAGGGTAATGGACCGAAGGCTCTCAGCGGCCGTCGCGTGCACGCCGGGACAGAACCGACCCGCTTTGGGCCAGTCGGACAGGGGTCTGCGTGGATCGCGGGTCGATGACGATGACGATTACGAAGCAACTGGAGACGGTCGTCAAATCTCCAGGGTGCGGCACTAGTCCGCTGCCGGCACCTCGGCGGCTGCCTCCAGCAGGGCGCGCGCCTCGGCCACCGCCGCGGTGGCGGTCTCTGGGTCGCCCCGGCGCTCGGCCAGCCGGCTGCGAAACAGCGCCAGCCCGGCCAGCGCGGCCTGCCGCTGCCCCGCCGGCAGCCCCGCCAGATACGGGTCGTCGGCAAACGGCGCCGCCGCGGCCACCGCCTCGAACAGGGCCAGCAGGGCCTCGTTGCGCAGCCAGTCCACCCGCCCGGCGGCCTGGCGCCGCTGGGTGATGGGCGCGCGCAGCTCGATGAAACCATTGGCATCGGTATTGCTTGGCGCAGCGGCGAACAGCTCGGCGGCCTGGGTCAGATTGCCCGCATAGTAGAGCAGCAACGGCGGCGCCCCGGTCAGGGCCGGATTGCCGCGCAGGTCACGGCCCTCCAGCCCCGGCAAGGTGCGGGGTGGCGCCAGCGGGGTCTCGTCGGCATGCCCCACCAGCGCGACGATGGGGCCATCGGGCAGGAAATCGCCGCGCCACAGTGTGGTGCGCGGGAACACTTCGCTGAAGGTCCGGGCGATGCTAGCGAATTCCGCCGCCGAGAGCTGATACAGCGGCAGCCATTGGGCGAACAGCCCGCCCGGGGCGAGGCGCGCGCGCACCGCGCGGAAATGCTCGCGGCTGTAGAGCCCGCCCACCCCGGCGCGCCAAGGGATGAACAGCTCGCCGATGATCACGTCGTAGACCGCGCGGGTGGCGGCCAGGTGATGGCGGCCGTCGGTGGCGAGCAGGGTCACCCGTGGATCATCGAACAGCCCGTTGGTGTAGGGCCGAAAATAGCGCTCGGCGGCGGTGATCGCCTCCGGCAACAGTTCGGCTACGGTCACGGCCTGGACCGGATGGTCCAGCGCTGCCCCGGCGGTGATGCCGGTGCCGAGGCCAAGGAAGAACACCCGTCGCGGGTCGGGATGCAGCAGCAGCGGCAGATGGCCCTGGCGCGCCTCGTAGGCCCGCCCGCCGGTGCCACCGAGGGTGTAATAGTTATTGACCTTCAGGCGCAGGTCATCGCCCCGGCGCACCACCGCGACGGTCCCGGTGCTGCCCTCCCAGACCTGATACAGGGCCTCCTGGCGGCGCAGCGGGTCCACCCGCACCACTGGCAGGCGCGAGCTGTCCAACACCGACAGCAGTAGGACCAGCCCCAGCGATGGCAGCCACAGCCAGCGCCCGTCGGCCGCGGCGCGCCGGGATGGCATCAGCAGCAGCGGCACCGCCGCCAGGCATAGCCCCGCCAGCAGCCGGATCGCCGCCCACAGCCCCAACCAGTCCAGCAGCAGGAACCCGGCGGCCAGCGAACCGGCAATGGCGCCGAGGGTATTGAGCGCCACCAGATCGCCGATGGTGCGCCCATGGGCACGGCTGTGCGGTTCGCTGACATGGGCCAGATAGGGAAACACCAGCCCCAGCACCAGCACCGCCGGGAACAGTGTCAGTGCGGTGCTGCCCAGCACCGCGGCCAGATAGCCGGACCAGTCCGCGCCGGGCCCCAGATAGCCCAGCCCGTTGGTGATCTGCATGAAGATGAGCGGCGTGGTCGCAGCGAGCAGGGCGCCCAGCGTCAACATGATCGCCAGGGTCGGCGCCGGCGGTAATGGCCGGCGGGCCAGCCATCCGGCCAGCAGGGCACCGCTGCCCAGGGCCAGCAGAAATACCAGCAGCACGCTGGCGAAGGTATAGGACGAGTTCTGCAACACCTGGGCGAACATGCGCGTCCACAGTACCTCCAGCGCCAAGGTCACGAACCCAGACAGCACCGCCAGGGCGCGAATCAGCCCCGGTGCCAGCGGCGGGCCGGGCGTGAGGCCGGGGGTCAACAGGCCGGCGGGCGCCGGCGTCTGGAGTGCCGGGACGGGCGTCGTGGCGCCACTGGCTGTCGCCAGCCGCAGTGCGCTCAGGGCGATGGCCGCGGTGATGGCGACGGCAACCAGATAGCTCAGCCGATAGCCCAGCACCTGGGGCAGCACGAAGGCCGCCAGCAGCACGCCGACGGCGGCACCGAGGGTATTGATGCCATAGAGCAGCGGCAGCCGACGCCCGAGTCGCCAGGGGCCGTGCACCAGATGGCGGGTCAGCACCGGCAGGGTGCCCCCCATGCAGAAGGTCGGCGGGAACAGCAGCAGCAGCGCCAGCCCTAGCTTGACCGCCAGCAGCAGCCCCGGCGCTGCGCCGAGGTGAGCGTAGAGGAGCCGGTAGCTCAGATGAAACAGCCCCAGCAGCAGCAGAAACAGCAGCGCCGAGGCCGCCACCCCTGCTTCTAGCAGCCCGTAGGCGCGCAGGGGCTGGCGGAGATCGCTGCTACGCCGGCCCCAGAACCAGCCGCCGGCGGCCAGGCCGAGGAAGAAGGCCGCCAGCGTTGCCGCGGCGGCCTGGGCGGTATTGCCGAACAGCAGCGCGAGTTCCCGCAGCCAGAGCACCTGAAACAGGAGCCCGGCCAGGCCGGAGGCGAAGAACAGTAACAGAACGGCCGGTGGGCGAGCGGGATCAGGCGACATTGGTAGGGCGGGGACGGGCAGGAACAGGGCGCAGAACCGGGGACGGGGCACAAGACCTGCAATGTTATAACAATGAGCCGAACCTCGGATTGTTGGCCCGGTCTCGTAGCGGCTGATCCGCACGCTGCTGGCGGCTTCATCGCGCCCGATCAGCACGCCGAGGCGATCCTGCGGGATCCCGACACGGGGTTCGCGATTGCTCACACCAACCTGCGCGGGCTGCCCTTGTCTCCCTCTCGCCGACCGTCTAACCTCGAGCCCATCGCCGGTCAACGAGCCCAGAGCGAAACCGTCATGCACGCCAACGTCTTACCAACCCCGCGGT
This sequence comes from Chromatiaceae bacterium, assembly GCA_007693535.1. Lineage (GTDB taxonomy): Bacteria > Pseudomonadota > Gammaproteobacteria > Chromatiales > Chromatiaceae > Lamprobacter. The sequence continues at coordinate 7,465 of REDK01000056.1, read as the reverse complement.
CGCATCGTGTCACCACGCAGGAGTTCTTCCGCATGGGCGAGGCCGGCGTGCTGGATCCGGACGCCAGAATCGAGCTGATCGAAGGAGAGATGATCGACATGCCGCCGATCGCACCGTCTCACGCCGGTCGCACCACGCGGTTGACCCTGCTACTCATCGAGGCCATCGGGCGGCGGGCCGTCGTCTCCACCCAGAACCCGATCCTCCTCGGTAACCTCAGCGCACCTCGGCCCGACATCGCGATCCTCAAGCCGCGAGACGACTTCTACAGCTCGGAACATCCGCAGGCCGAAGATGTACTTCTGGTCATCGAGGTCGCCGACAGCAGCGTCCGCTACGATCGCACGCGGAAACTGCCGCTATACGCCAGCTACGGCATTCCCGAGGTCTGGCTCATCGACATCCCGGCGCGCGCCATCTGGGTCCACCGAGCCCCCGAGACCGGCGCCTACCGAGCGTCCTTCCAGCTCGGTCCGCCGTATCGGATCAGCCCCGCGATGCTCGATGGCGTAGAAATGGAGCTTGGCGCGCTGGTGAACGATGGTGGGGCGTGAATGAGAATCCTCCGTGCTTCCGGTGGAGGAGGCAGCGCTCAGGCAGGCACCGGGTCCGTTCTGGCGCAAGGTGCGTCGCGCGGGCCGCTGCACGGTGCAGTGCCAGTCGGGCGCCGCGCTCTGCCGCCAGATCCAGCAGACGGCGGATCAGCGGTGCCGAAACAACGATGCGTTGATGCAGCAGAACTACCAGGCCAGCCGCGACAGCGGCTCCGAGCGCTGTATCATGACCATGCTGTTGGACTGGTTCGGCGAAATCCTCTCCCCGGGCCACGAGCGCAAGGACAGGGTCACGCACTAGAACCTCAGCGCCGGCGGCTGCCACCGAACAGCGAACCTAGCAGTCCCCGCGCCACCTCGCGGCCCAGTTGGGTACCGAGCGAGCGCAGGGTGCTGGTGGCCATCGCCTCCAACGGGGTCTGGCGGTTACCGCGGCGCTGACCGCCGGTGCGATCGGCCCCCGCCCCTCTGCCCGACCCAGTGCCCGCCCCAGTGCCCGCCCCAGTGCCCGACCCCCGGGCTGCCTGCTCGGCCATCATCTTGAGCACCTCGTAGGCGGATTCGCGGTCGATCGCCTGCTCGTAGACCCCGGCTACCAGCGAGCGCGCCATCAGCGCCTGGCGCTCGGCCGCGGTGATTGGCCCCAAGCGGCTGCCGGGCGGGGCGACCTTGACCCGCTCCACCGGGGTGGGGCTGCCGTCGGTGTCGAGGGTGGAGGCCAGGGCCTCGCCGACCGCCAGGGTGGTGATGGCGGCGGCGGTGTCGAGCGCCGGATTAGGGCGAAAGGTCTGGGCGGCGGCGCGCACCGCGGTCTGGTCACGCGGGGTGAAGGCGCGCAGGGCATGCTGGACCCGGTTGCCGAGTTGGCCGAGCACGCGGTCGGGGATATCACTCGGACTCTGGGTCACGAAATAGACCCCGACCCCCTTGGAGCGGATCAGCCGCACGACCTGCTCGACCTTGTCGATCAGCACCCGCGGGGCGCCATGGAAGAGCAGGTGGGCCTCGTCGAAGAAGAACACTAGGCGAGGCCGTTCGGGGTCGCCCACCTCGGGTAACTGCTCGAAGAGTTCCGCCAGCAGCCACAGCAGGAAGCTGGCGTAGAGGGTGCGGTTGCGAATCAGGCGGTCGGCGGCCAGCACATTGATGATGCCATGGCCGTACTCGTCGGTCTGGAACAGGTCCATCAGGTCCAGGGCCGGCTCACCGAAGAAGTGCTCGGCGCCCTCATCCTGAAGCCGCAACAGCCGGCGCTGGATCGCTCCCACCGAGGCGGCCGAGACGTTGCCATAGGTGGCGCGCAAGGCCCCGGCATGGTCGGCGACGTAGCTGAGCATCGCGCGCAGATCCTTGAGGTCGAGCAGCAGCAGGCCGTTGTCGTCGGCAACGCGAAAGCAGATGCTGAGCACGCCTTCTTGGACCTCGTTGAGTTCCAGCAGACGGCCGAGCAGCAGCGGGCCCATCTCGCTGATGGTGGTGCGCAGGGGATGGCCCTGCTCGCCGTAGAGGTCCCAGAAAGTGACCGGGCAAGGGGCGTAGGTGAAGTCGGCGGCGGTGAGGCCCAGCTCGGTGACCCGCGCGGCAACCCGGGCATTGTCGCCGCCGGACTGGCTGATGCCGGCCAGGTCGCCTTTGACGTCGGCAACGAAGACCGGTACGCCGAGGCGGCTGAATTGCTCGGCCAGGGATTGCAGGGTGACGGTCTTGCCGGTGCCGGTGGCACCAGCGATGAGGCCGTGGCGATTGGCGAGCTGGGGATGGATCGCGACCACCCGCTGCTGCTCGCCCTTGCCGATCAGGATGCCATCGATCATCCGCGGGTCTCCGGGCAGATCACAGGATATAGCGCGAGAGGTCGTCGTCGGCGGCCAGTTCGCCCAGGTTTTTCTCGACGTAGGCGGCATTGACCGCGATGCTGACCCGATCCAATTCGCTGGCATTGAAGGAGATGTCCTCCAGCAGCCGCTCCATCACCGTATGCAGACGGCGGGCGCCGATGTTCTCGGTGCGCTCATTGACCTGCCAGGCGATCTCGGCGATGCGCCGGATGCCATCGTCGGTGAATTCCAGCGTCACCCCCTCGGTGGCGAGCAGCGCACGGTATTGATCGGTCAGGGATTCGTCCGGCTCGGTGAGGATGCGTACGAAGTCGTCGGTGGTCAGGGCCTGCAGTTCCACTCGGATCGGCAGGCGCCCCTGCAGTTCGGGCACCAGGTCCGAGGGCTTGGCGAGATGGAAGGCGCCGGAAGCGATGAACAGGATGTGGTCGGTCTTGACCATGCCGTATTTGGTCGAGACCGTGCACCCCTCCACCAGCGGCAGCAGGTCGCGCTGCACCCCCTCGCGGGAGACATCGGCACCGCCGACATGCTCGGCGCGGCGGGTCACCTTGTCGATCTCATCCAGAAAGACGATGCCGTTCTGCTCGACGTTGGTCATTGCCCGCAGCTTCATCTCCTCCTCGTTGACCAGCTTGGCGGCCTCCTCGTCGAGCAACACCTTGCGCGCCTCGCGCACTCGCAGTTTGCGCCGCTTGGTGCGGCTGGAGCCCAGGTTCTGAAACAGCCCCTGCAACTGGCTAGTCATCTCCTCCATGCCGGGCGGGGCCATGATCTCCACGCCGAGCGGGCTGAGGCTGACCTTGATCTCGATCTCGCGCTCGTCGAGTTCGCCGGCGCGCAGCTTCTGGCGAAACTTCTCCCGCGTGGTCGCGGACGGGCCGGTATTGCGGCTGTCTTCATCGAAGTCCGACGGCGGCGGCAGCAGGGCATCGAGGATGCGCTCCTCGGCGGCGGTCTCGGCGCGGTCGGCATTGCGGGCCAACTCGCGCTCGCGCTCCATCTTGATGGCGATGTCCGCCAGATCGCGGATGATCGACTCAACATCGCGGCCGACGTAGCCCACCTCGGTGAACTTGGTGGCTTCCACCTTCAAGAACGGGGCCTCGGCGAGGCGCGCCAGCCGGCGGGCAATCTCGGTCTTGCCGACCCCGGTCGGGCCGATCATCAGGATGTTCTTGGGGGTGATCTCCGAGCGCATCGGCTCGGCAATCTGCACCCGCCGCCAGCGGTTGCGCAGGGCAATAGCCACGGCCCGCTTGGCCTGCTGCTGGCCGATGATGTGCTTGTCGAGTTCGGCGACGATGCGCTTGGGGGTGGTATCGGACATGGATGCTACCGGTACGGGGTGGGCCACCCGCGGGGGTGGTGGCAGATGCGGGGACGGTGACAGCGCAGGTGCGCGAACGGACACCGCGGCGGGTGCGGGGCGCCAGGCCGCCGCCTGCGGGCGCGGTGCGCTCGCAGGCGGCGACGACTCGCGTTACGTGCCGTCAGTCGCCGCCGAGTTCCTCCAGCACCAGATTGTGGTTGGTGTAGATACAGACATCGGCGGCGATATGCAGTGCCCGCTCGACGATCTCGCGGGCGCCAAGGCTGCTGTTCTCCAATAGGGCGCGCGCCGCGGCGGCGGCGAAGGCGCCCCCGGAGCCGATCGCCATCAGGTCATGCTCGGGTTCGAGCACGTCGCCGGTGCCGGAGATGATCAGCGAGGCCTCGCTGTCGGCCACGCACAGCATCGCCTCCAGCCGGCGCAGCATGCGGTCGGTGCGCCAGTCCTTGGCCAGTTCGACGGCCGAGCGGGTGAGGTGCCCCTGGTGCTTTTCGAGCTTGGCCTCGAAGCGCTCGAACAGGGTGAAGGCGTCGGCGGTGGCACCGGCAAAGCCGGCGAGCACGCGCTCCTTGTAGAGCCGGCGTACCTTGCGCGCGTTGCCTTTCATCACGGTCTGGCCGAGGGAGACCTGGCCGTCGCCGCCGATCACGACGCGACCGTCGCGCCGCACCGAGAGGATGGTGGTGCCGTGAAACTGTTCCATGCCGCTGCTGCCCCCTGGTGGCAATCGGGCCGGTGCCGGGTCGGCAAGACCCGGCGCCGGCATCATCGGAGGCCCGCTGTGGACCGGCCAGCGCGGCCGGACCGGGGACCGGAAGCGGTCCGGCGCAAACAGCACCGGGCGCGATGGCTGCCGGCCTGGGTGCCGACCGGCAATCACCGGCATTTTACGCCCTAACCGCGGTGCGCGACCGCCGGCCAGGGCCACCGTCAGGCGCCGCTTATCCTGCTGCGTCGGCCGCGCGGGGACCAACCGGTGCCGCGGCCCACGGCGGGCCCCGCGCCGCCAGGCGCGCGCCGACCTTGTCCACGCGACCGGCGATCGGGCATGCTGTGCGGGCCGGCCGCCAGCGCCGCGGCCGCGCCGCTCCCGCCGTGCATGCGACCAGGGCGGCTTGCAGCGGGCATCCTGGCGACCCACTCTGTCCAGGCTGGATCAAGGTTCACGCGGGCTCAGGAGCGCGGTCGAGGTCGAGGCCGCGCCCGCCTCGCATCCCGGCCGCCGCCAATCCCCGGCCCCGTCTCCACACCCCGTCCGGAGCGTCCCGATGCCCAGAATCCCCGACGAACGCCCGCTCGTGCCGCGCCCGGAGATCATCCCCGAGCTGCGGCGGCTGCTGCCGGTCGCGAGCGTACTGAGCGAGCCGGCGGAACTGGCCCCTTACGAGTGCGACGGACTCAGCGCCTTCACCCAGCGCCCCATGGTGGTAGTGCTGCCGCAGACGGTGGCCCAAGTGCAGGCGGTGTTGCGACTGTGCCATGCGCGTGGGGTGCCGGTGGTCGCCCGCGGGGCCGGCACCGGGCTCTCCGGCGGCGCCCTGCCACTGGCCGATGGGGTGCTGCTGTCGCTGGCCCGGTTCAACCGCATCCTTGCCATCGATGCCGATAACCGCACCGCGACGGTCGAGCCCGGGGTACGCAATCTCGCCATCAGCGAGGCGGCCGCCCCCCATGGCCTCTATTACGCCCCCGACCCCTCCTCGCAGATCGCCTGCACCATCGGCGGCAACGTGGCCGAGAACTCGGGCGGGGTGCACTGCCTGAAATACGGCCTCACCGTGCACAACATCCTGCGGCTCAAGCTGGCCAGCATCGAGGGCGAGCTGTTCGAGGTCGGTGCCGAGGCGCTCGATGCCCCCGGGCTCGACCTGCTGGCACTGATGACCGGCTCCGAGGGCATGCTGGCGATCATCCTGGAGGTGACGGTGAAGCTGCTCCCGCGACCGGTGCAGGCGCAGGCCCTGCTGGCTGCCTTCGACAGCGTCGAGCAGGCCGGCACCGCGGTGGCGGCGATCATCGCCGCCGGCATCATCCCGGCCGGGCTGGAGATGATGGACAACCCGGCCATCCGCGCCGCCGAGGCCTTCGTCCACGCCGGCTATCCCGAGGAGGCCGCGGCGATCCTGATCTGCGAACTCGACGGCCTGGCGGCCGAGGTCGCGGCAGAACTGGCGCGGGTCCGCGACCTGCTGCGCGCGGCCGGGGCCACCGAGGTGCGGACCGCCCGCGACGAGGCCGAGCGGCTGCTGTTCTGGAAGGGCCGCAAGGCGGCCTTTCCGGCGGTCGGGCGCCTCTCGCCAGACTATTACTGCATGGATGGCACCATCCCCCGGCGCGAACTGGCCGGGGTCCTCGCGCGCATCGCCGAATTGTCGGCGCAATACGGCCTGCGGGTGGCCAATGTCTTTCATGCCGGCGATGGCAATCTGCATCCGCTGATCCTCTACGATGCCAATGTGTCGGGGGAACTGGAGCGCGCTGAGGAACTCGGCGGGGCGATCCTGGAACTCTGCGTCGCCGTCGGCGGGACTGTCAGCGGCGAGCACGGCATCGGCGTCGAGAAGCTCAATCAGATGTGCGTGCAGTTCAACAACGACGAATTGTCCCAACTGCACGCGGTCAAGGCCGCTTTCGATCCGCACGGCCTGCTCAATCCCGGCAAGGCGGTGCCAACCCTGCATCGCTGTGCCGAGTTCGGCGCCATGCATGTCCATCATGGCCAACTGCCGTTTCCGGAACTACCGCGATTCTGAGCGCGCGTGAGCACAGCAATGGCAATCGATGAACAACCGGCCGAGGCGGACCTGATCGACCAGGTCAAGACCGCGCGGGCAGAGCGCGCGACGCTCGCCATCCGCGGCAGCGGCAGCAAGGCCTTTTATGGCAACCCGGTGCGCGCCGACCGGACGCTGGACTGCTCGGTCCATCGCGGCGTGATCGCCTACGAGCCCACCGAACTGGCCATCACCCTGCGCACTGGCACGCCGCTGGCCGCGGTGGAGGCACTGCTGGCCGAGGCTGGCCAGCAGTTTCCGTTCGAGCCGCCCCACTTCGGACCTGCTGCGACCATCGGCGGGATGGTCGCCGCCGGACTGTCCGGGCCCCGCCGACCCTACGCCGCCAGCGTGCGTGATGCAGTACTGGGGGTGCGCCTGCTGAACGGCCAGGGGCAGGCCCTGGACTTCGGCGGGCGGGTGATGAAGAACGTTGCCGGCTACGACCTGTCGCGCCTGATGGCCGGCTCGCTCGGGGTGCTGGCGGTGCTGCTGGAGGTCTCGCTGAAGGTCGCCCCGCGCCCGCCCGCAAGCCTGACCCTGGTGCAGGACCAGCCGCTGCCGGCGGCCCTGGACTGCTGTCAGCGCTGGATTCGTCAAGCCCTGCCGCTCACCGCGACCGCCTGGGATGCCGGCCGCCTCGCGGTCCGGCTGTGCGGTAGCGAGGCCGGTATCGCCGCCGCCCGCCAGCACATCGGCGGTGAGCCGCTGGCCGCGGCGAGCCGCTTCTGGGACGACCTGCGCGAGCAGCGGCTGGCCTTCTTCGACGGCAGCGCACCGCTGTGGCGGCTGTCGGTACGCCCGGCGACCCCGGCGGACCTGCCGGAGCAAGCCAACTTGCCGGCGGCTGCCGCGCAACTGGTGGAATGGAATGGCGCCCTGCGCTGGCTGCGCAGCGACGCCCCAGCAGCGGCGCTGCGCGCCTGGGCACGTGCCGCCGGCGGTCATGCCACGCTGTTTCGCGCC
>REDK01000093.1 GCA_007693535.1 Chromatiaceae bacterium | reverse complement strand
CCCCCCCCCCCCCCCCCCGCCCCCCCCCCCCCCCAAGAGCAGCAGCAGCGTGGCGCACCCCGCCAGGGCGATGGCGGCCAGGGTGGCGAGGGTGCGGCGATTGTTGCGACGCAGCTCGGCGATCACCGCCGGGAGCTGGGGCTGCGGTGGGCTCGCGCTCTGGTGCTCCAGATTGTCGATGATGCGGGCCAGTGCGACCGGCAGGTCGGGCAGACGCTCGGCCAGGGCAGGCCAGTGATAGGCAGTGCGTTCGGCCAGCGTGCGCAGGCTGATCTGCTCGCGCATCCAGCGTTCCATAAAGGGCTTGGCGGTGGTCCAGAGGTCCAGTTGTGGATAGAGCTGCCGACCCAGCCCCTCGATGTTGAGCAGGGTCTTCTCCAGCAGCACCAGTTGCGGCTGGATCTCCATATCGAAGCGCCGCGCGGTCTGGAACAGATTGACCAGGAAGCCGCCGAAGGAGATCTCCGACAGTGGTTTCTCGAAGATCGGTTCGCAGACGCTGCGGATGGCCGATTCGAACTCCTCCACCCGGGTCCCGCGCGGCACCCAGCCGGATTCCACGTGCAGCTCGGCCACCCGGCGATAGTCGCGGCGGAAGAAGGCGAGCAGGTTCTCGGCCAGATAGCGCTGATCGTCCTTGGTTAGGGTGCCGACGATGCCGAAATCCACCGAGATATAGCGCCCGGAGGGCTCGACGAAGATATTGCCGGGGTGCATGTCGGCATGGAAAAAATTGTCTCGGAAGACCTGGGTGAAAAAGATCTCCACGCCGCGGGTACCGAGCATGCGCATGCTGATGCCCTGTGCCTTGAGGGCCTGCACCTGCGACACCGGGGTGCCATAGATACGTTCCATCACCATGACGTTGGTGCGGGTCCAGTCCCAGTAGACCTCGGGGATGTAGAGGTCCTGGCTATGCTTGAAGTTGCGCCGCAATTGCGAGGCATTGGCCGCCTCGCGTTGCAGATCCAGTTCATCCAGGATGGTCTTCTCGTATTCCTGGACCACCTCGACCGGGCGCAGCCGGCGACCGTCGCTCCAATAGCGCTCGGCGAGGCGGGCGAAGGTATAGAGTAGGTCCACGTCGCGGCGGATGATGCGCAGGATGCCCGGGCGCAGCACCTTGACGATGATCTCGCGACCATCCTTGAGACGAGCGGTGTGGACTTGGGCAATGGACGCCGAGGCGAGCGGGGCCTCGTCGAAGGCATCGAGCACCGCCTCGATGGGGCAGCCCCAGGCCTTTTCGATCAGGGCGCGGGCCGCGCTGCCCGGGAAGGGCGGCACCCGGTCTTGGAGTCGGGCCAGTTCCACCGCCAGGTCCGCGGGCAGCAGATCCACCCGGGTGCTGAGCAACTGGCCGAACTTGATGAAGATCGGTCCCAGGTCCTCCAGGGCCAGGCGCACCCGCACTGGATAGGGCGGCAGTTCGCGCCGAAACCAGTGCCAGGGGGCCAGATAGAGCAGGAAGCGCAGGGGTCGGAACAGCCGGGTGGCGACGATGACCTCGTCGAGCCCGTGCCGCAGCAGGACCAGATTGATATGCAGCAGACGGAAGGTCTGCGCGATGCTGAACATGGGCAGGGGCCGGCGGGCAGGGATGACGGGTCGGGATGGGTAGTCGATGCCGGTGGGGTATGGGGGCTGCCCATCGGCGTTCAGATGATCGGACAGTGCCCTGGCGTCCTCCTTTCTCGGACTCCATCGGGCGTGCTGTCTGGGTCGCTGCCGGGGGACGCGTCGATCGTGCAGTCTGGGCGGGCGGCTCGGCCTGGCTAATCGTCGGCGGTCTCCTGGCCGCTCGTCCGGGTGTCGGCGTGCGAGCCGCCGGCGGCGGGGCGCTGCCGCTCCAGGCGCAGGACTCTGGCCTCGAGGCGCTCGATACCGTCACGTACCAGATCGACGTCGGTGCAGAACGCCTGCAGTTCGGTCGGACCTGGTAGCAGCCGCCACTCCTCGATCAGATACTCGTGCAGGTTCTCGGTGAGCACATCGGAGGTGCGCTGCGCCCAGCGCCCGCCGGCACGGGCCTGAACGCCGATGCGGTGGGCCAGGGTGTCGCCGACGACGCGGGCAAGCTGCTCCTCCCAGTCGATGTCCAGTCCATGGATGACCTCGCCCAGGGTTTGCGCGAGGCGATTGTCGCCCTCGATCTGGACGCTGCCGGCGAAGATGGCATCCTCGCGATGCTTGGCCAGGGTCATGCGCAGCAACGCGGCGGGGGTGGCGCGCACGATGCAGTCGGGGCCGGCGGCGCTGTCGCCGTCGTCGCTGAAGCCGTAATCGCCGAATAGGGCTAGGGTCCGCTCGCCAGGGACCACGTCGATGCGGCTGCCGAGGCCGGTAAACTCCACCCGCAGCACCCGTCCGGCCACCGGGCCGAGACGGGCGGCGCCCTCCGGGTCGAGCCGCAGCAGGGCATTGATGGCGGCCTCGGCGGCGGCGAGAACCGCGTCCGGGATCGGCAGGCCGAGGTCGTCGTTCACAACTTGTACCCGCGGTGGATAGCGACGATGCCGCCGGTGAGGTTGTAGAACTGGCAGCGTTCCAGCCCGGCCTGTTCCATCATCTCGCGCAGGGTTTCCTGGTCCGGATGCATACGAATGGACTCGGCCAGGTAGCGATAGCTGTCGGCATCGCCGGTGACCAGTCGTCCCAGGGTCGGCAGGACGGTAAAGGAGTAGAGGTCGTAGGCACGGGCCAACGGGCGCACGGTGGGATGGGAAAACTCCAGGACCAGGGCCCGACCGCCCGGGCGCAGCACCCGAAACATCTCGTTCAATGCGTACTGCTTGTGGGTGACATTGCGGAGCCCGAAGCCGATGCTGACGCAATCGAAGCTGTGGTCGGCGAAGGGCAGGCGCTCGGCGTTAGCCAGGACATAGTCGAGATTGCCGATGACGCCGGCGCTGACCAGCCGCGACCGCCCCTGACCGAGCATGGCCTCGTTGATGTCGGACATGATCACGGCCCCGTCGGGACCGACGATGCTGGCGAAGCGCTCGGCCAGGTCGCCGGTGCCGGCGGCCAGGTCCAGTACACGCTGACCGCGCCGCACCCCGGCCAGTTCGATGGTGCGGCGCTTCCAGAGCCGATGGATGCCGAGCGACATCAGATCGTTCATCAGGTCGTAGCGGGTCGCGACCGAATCGAACACCGCCCGCACCCGCTCCTGCTTCTCGCCGACCGGTACCTGCCGATAGCCGAAGTGGGTGGTTCCCCGATCCGGATCGGGCTGGTCGGAATCCTTGGGGTCGGACATAGGTCTGGGCGCTGGCGGTGTTGGTGACATCAGATTTTACACGGAACCGGTGCCCGTGGCGCCCTGGTTTCCGGCACCTGCCGGCGCGTGGGGGCGCTGCCGGGATGGACGCGGGGGGCGCACCACGGGCGCGTGGAATCGTGCGCAGGGCCGGGTACCCGCGAGTGCGGCGGGGCGCCTGGGGGGCGCCTGGGGGGCGGGTCAGGATGGGCGGTGCTTGCGCTTGTGGCCGGCCTTTTCCAGCTCGTGTAGATACTCGCGCCAGAGTTCTTCCTGGTTCTGGCCGAGCTGGTACAGATACTCCCAGGAGAAGATCCCGGTGTTGTGTTCGTCGTCGAAGAAGAGGCAGACGGCATAGTTGCCGACCGGTTCGATACGGTCGATGTTGACCTCTTCCTTGCCGACCTGCAGGACCCGCTGCCCCGGGCCATGACCCTGGACCTCGGCCGAGGGGGAGTAGACGCGCAACAGCTCCACCGGCAGGGTGAAGTGGGTGCCGTCATCGAAGCTGATCTCGAGAATCCGGGATGAGCGGTGCAGATTCAGCTCGGTCGGGGTGGGCATGCTGGGGTCCTCGCTGGCTGGGCTGGGGGCGCCGGGGTCGCCTGCGCGCCGGCGGTTGCCGATGCCGTGGCGGGCGCCCAGGGGGTGCGACCAACTGGGTAAGGCTTGGCCGGCTCTGGGGGCCGCTGCCGGCCCTGGCCTCAGTTGTTCTGGATCACGATACGTGGAAACTTGGCCGCGTAGTCTTTGCCCTGCAGCGACAGTCGGGCGGCGGTCTTGCGTGCGATCTCGCGATAGATCGCGCTCAGGCGCGACTCGGGCTCGGCCACCACCGTGGGCTTGCCGCTGTCGGCCTCCTCGCGGATCTTGATGTCCAGCGGCAACGCGCCCAACAGTTGCACCCCGTACTGCTCGGACATGGCGGCCCCGCCACCCTGACCGAAGATATATTCCTCGTGGCCGCAGTTGGAGCAGATATGGATCGACATGTTCTCCACGATGCCAAGCACCGGCACCTCGACCTTCTGGAACATCTTCAACCCCTTGCGGGCATCCAGCAGGGCGATGTCCTGGGGCGTGGTGACGATCACCGCCCCGGAGACCGGTACCTTCTGCGCCAGGGTCAACTGGGTGTCACCGGTGCCTGGGGGCAGGTCGATGACCAAATAGTCCAGGTCGGCCCAGTTGGTGTCGTTCAGTAGCTGCTCCAGGGCTTGGGTGACCATCGGTCCACGCCAGATCATCGGCGTCTCTTCCTCGATGAGGAAGCCGATCGACATCGCCTGCAGGCCGTAGCTCGTCATCGGCTCCAGGCTCTTGCCGTCGAGCGACTCGGGCTTACCAGTGATGCCGAGCATACGCGGCTGGGACGGGCCGTAGATGTCGGCGTCGAGGATGCCTACCTTAGCCCCCTCGGCGGCCAGCGCCAGGGCCAGATTGACTGCCGTGGTGGACTTGCCGACGCCTCCCTTGCCGGAGGCCACCGCGATGATGTTCTTGACATTATCGATCGGCTTCAGGGACTTCTGCACCGAGTGCGCTCGCACCTCCCAGTCGAGGTCCACCTGCGCCATGGCGACGCCGGGGACCGCCGCGACGCGCTCCTGCAGGGTCGTTGTCAGGGCCTCCTTGATGCCGTCGCAGGGGAAGCCGAGCGTCACCCTGACCCGGACCTGGTCGCCCTCGATGTCGATACCGCGCACCACCTTGGCCGCGACCAGATCGCGTCCTAGGTGTGGTTCCACATACTCCTTGAGGACGGTTTCGATGGCTTCTTTGGTCAATTCAGACATGGGGTTGACTCCGTCGTAGGGCGCCCGGGTGGGGCGTCGGTCGGCTATGGCACGCCGCTGGCGGCGGCCGGTGCAGCGAGGTGGCGCTGGTCAGCAGCGAGCACCGGGCGGCCTGGTTGCGCGAGGCGCGCGGCCGCATCCAGCACCGCGGGACTGATGCTGGCCAGGGAACTGGTATCAGCGAATGCTAATTCAAGTTACGGCGGGCCGCCCGGATGGCCGCGGCCGGGGCAGATGCTAGGATGACAGGTTGGCGGGGCATCGGCGGGGGCGCGACGCGGGCCGGCGTGCCGCCGGCTGGCCGGCACCGGGGCCCTTTTGGGCTTGGTCGCCAGCCCCGGTTGCTCGTCAGGGTCGCCGACCGCGAGCGCCGGCATCCAGGCCGACCGCTCTGCATCCGCGACCGGCAGTCGGTCCGGTTGGTCCGCTGGCCGCCTGCCGTTGTGCGCGTCCCGGAATGGCTTGGCCCGCGCGCCGATCCGCTGCCGACCTTCTCTCCTGTCCTGAAGAATCCGCATCATGACTCAGCCTGACGATTCTGCCGCCGCGCCGCGTCGCTCGATTTTGATCACCAGTGCGCTGCCTTATGCCAACGGCCCGATCCACCTCGGGCACATGGTGGAGTACATCCAGACCGACATCTGGGCGCGCTTCCAGAAGATGCGCGGCCACGACTGCTGGTATGTCTGTGCCGACGATGCCCATGGCACGCCGATCATGCTGCGCGCCCGTGCCGAGGGGATCACGCCGGAGGCGCTGATCGCGCGCATGGCACAAGAACATCAGGCCGATTTTGCCGATTTCCGCATCGGCTTCGATAACTACCATTCCACCCATTCCGACGAGAATCGCCATTTCGCGACCCTGATCTATACCCGCAATCGCGAGCGCGGGCACATCATCCAGCGCACCATCGCGCAGGCCTATGATCCGGTCGAGGAGATGTTCCTGCCGGATCGCTTCATCATCGGCAACTGCCCCAAGTGCGGGGCGCCGGATCAATATGGTGACAATTGCGAGGTGTGTGGTGCCAGCTACTCGCCGGCCGAACTCGGGAACCCGCGCTCGGCCCTCTCCGGGGCCGTGCCGGAGCAGCGCGAATCGGAGCATTTCTTTTTCCGTCTCAGCGACTTCGAGGAGATGCTGCGGACCTGGACCCGGGCCGGCACCCTGCAACTCCAGGTCGCAAATAAGCTTGATGAATGGTTCACGGCCGGGCTGCAGGAATGGGACATCTCGCGCGACGCGCCCTATTTCGGCTTTCCGATCCCGGAGCAGCCAGGCAAGTTCTTCTATGTCTGGCTGGACGCCCCGATCGGCTACATGGCCAGCTTTCGCAACCTCTGTGACAGCCCCGGCGGGCGCGCTGCCGGGCTGGACTTCGACGACTTCTGGGCCAGCGATAGCCAGGCTGAGCTGTACCATTTCATTGGCAAGGACATCATCTATTTTCACGCCCTGTTCTGGCCGGCGATGCTGCACGGGGCTGGCTTTCGTACCCCAACTGCGGTCTTTGCCCATGGCTTCCTGACGGTGGACGGGCAGAAGATGTCCAAGTCCCGCGGCACCTTCATCAAGGCCCGCACCTATCTGGAACAGCTCAATCCGGAATACCTGCGCTATTACTTCGCGGCCAAGCTCGGACCCGGGGTCGATGACATCGACCTCAACCTGGAGGACTTCCAGGCCCGGGTCAATGCCGATCTGGTGGGCAAGGTGGTCAATCTCGCCAGTCGCACCGCCGGCTTCATCCATAAGCGCTTTGCCGGGCGACTGGCGGCGACCCTGCCGGACCCCGACCTGTTCGCTGCCTGTGCCGCCGCCGGTGCCGGCATTGCCGATGCCTACGAGCGGCGTGAATACAGCCGGGCGGTCCGCGAGATCATGGCGGTGGCCGACCGCGCCAATCAGTACATCGACGCGCAGGCCCCCTGGGTCCTGGCCAAGCAACCGGAGCGCGCCGCCGACCTGCAGGCGGTCTGTACCCAGGGCCTCAATCTGTTTCGGCTGCTGATCGGCTGGCTGCGACCGATCCTGCCGGGGACGGCGGCGCAGGCGGAGACCTTCCTGGGGAGCGGGCCGTTGACCTGGGCGGCCCTGGCGCAGCCCTTGCTGGACCATGCGATCGCGCCGTTCCAGCCGCTGATGACCCGGATCGAACCGGCGCGGATCAGCGCGTTGCTGGCCGCCGCCAGAGTAGACCTGCAGGCCAGTGCCGATGCCGCAGGCACGGCCGACGGGTCGCACGGGGGGGCGGCGGGCGGCCGGCATCTGGCCAGCGATCCACTTGCCGCCACTATCGACTTCGAGACCTTTGCCAGGGTCGATCTGCGCATCGCCCGGATCAGTGCCGCGGAGCACGTGACCGGGGCCGACAAGCTTCTGCGCCTGACCCTGGACCTCGGCGGCGAGACCCGGACCGTCTTCGCCGGCATCCGCCAGGCCTACGAACCGGCGCAACTGGTGGGTCGGCTGACGGTGATGGTGGCCAACCTGGCCGCGCGCCGGATGCGTTTCGGGGTCTCCGAGGGGATGGTTCTGGCAGCCGGTCCTGGCGGCCAGGATATCTTCCTGCTTGCACCGGACAGCGGGGCCGAGCCCGGGATGAAGGTCAGGTAACCGTGCCCGCAGGCGGGGTCGGGGCAGGCGCTGCAACCGCGCCGAAGCAGCCAACCGGTGGACTGGCACGAGGCATCGACCCTTGCCGTTCGTCGGCAATGCAACCTTGAAAATCAATGGCTGATTCGACATGCTCTGAAGCAATCCGGGGCGCGTGCAGTGCCTCCGGCAGGCCGGCATACATGCCGCAAGCTATTGAAATAGAAAAAAATATGAGCGCACATCAGAGGTCTGTCAAGGCGGGGGCAAGCGGGCCGCACGTTCCACCGCTGCTGCATGAGGGTTTTCCCGTATTCGGGTTTTCACTTATACTGGCGTCATCGTTCAGCCACATCGCCCGAGACGCCGCGTTGCGCGGGCGCCATCGACGAGACCTCATGATGAACAAGACCGCCCGACTTTTTCTAGCTGCCGCCCTCCTCGGTGGCATTTCCACCCCGCTGCTGGCCGCCCGCCCCGGTCAAGTCCAGACCGGTGTCGCCTCCTATTATCACGACAGTCTGCACGGTCGTCGTACCGCGAGCGGCCAGGTTTACAATAAAAACCGGATCACCGCCGCCCACCGCCATCTGCCCATGGGCACTGAAGTACGAGTGACCGACAAGCGCACCGGCCGCAGCGTGGACGTCCGGATCAATGACCGCGGCCCCTTCGTGCGTGGGCGCGTGATCGACCTCTCCCGGGCCGCCGCGTCCGAACTCGGCATCATCCGCCGCGGGATCACCTCGGTGAAGGTGGAGGTGCTCAGTATCCCCGGCCGGCAAGGGACTTGATGAGCTGCTGATTACTGGGCATCCTGTCTGAAATCAGCACCGCGCCGTGGGAAATGCTGAACCCTTCAGTGTTTCCCAAGCCGGCCGCAGGTTGACATCCAGGCCGGCGGATCGGCGTCTATAGACGCCGATCCGCCGGCCTTTTCATTACCGTTATCCTTGGTAGTTAGCGTTTAGCCAGGCCAAGAACGACCTTGGCCCGGTTGTTCAGGCCAAGCCTGCCAGGCCCCATGATCGCGGCCAGATCGGGCGCCGCGGCTGGATGCGATACCCCAGGACCGGACAAACGCCGCAGATTGGCCTAAACGCTCAGCAAACCTCAGCGCTCTGACCCAGATGCATCCGTCCCCGGTCTGCGCCGACAGGCCCTCGTCGCGACCCGTCGAGGTCCTGCTGTTCGGTACCTGTCTGCTGGATCTGCTGGCGCCGGCCGCCGGGATGGCTGCGGTGCAGCTCCTGCAGGCCGCCGGCGTGCGCGTGCGGCTGCCCGCGGGGCAGACCTGCTGCGGGCAGCCGGCCTGGAATTCCGGTTATCGGCGCGCAGCCCAGACGGTCGCGCGCCGACAGCTCGTCGCGCTGGCGGGCACCGCGCCGGTGGTGGTGCCCTCGGCCTCCTGTGCCGGCATGCTGAGGGTGCATTATCCGCGGCTATTCGCCGGTACTGATGCCGCGGCCGCCGCCCGCCAGCTCGCCGGACGGGTCTTTGAACTCTGCGAATTCCTCGATACCGTTCTCGGTGTGCGCCTGATCGATCAGGGGCCGCCGCTGACCCTGGCCCTGCATCAATCCTGTTCGGCACGGCGTGAGATCGGAGTGGCGCCGGCCGCTGTGCGCCTGCTGGGCCAGCTTGCCGGAGTGCGGCTGCTGGAGCCGGATCATGCCCATGAATGCTGTGGCTTTGGTGGTACCTTTGCCGTCAAGGTGCCCGAGATCGCCGCCGCGATGGCCGCTGACAAGGTTGCCGCGATCGCTGCCACTGGTGCTGGCCTGCTGGTCAGCCAGGACCTGGGTTGTCTGATGAACCTGGAGGGCACCGCGGGCAAGGCGGGGCTGGATCTGCGCTGTCTGCATATCGCCGAGTTCTTATGGGCGCGGACCGGCCGTGCCGGGACTGGCCTTGGCTGAGCGGGTGTCCTCCCGGGCCACAAACAGGCAAGCGAACAACGCAGCGGGCAGCGCCAGCGCCGCCAAGTCCACAGGATGCAGGCTGTGTTAGCCTTGGCGCGGATGTCGCCGCAGATGGTCGTTGTGCCCGTCTGCGGTGAGTTCGATGTTGCCCCGCCCATGTTGCCCCGCGAGTTGCCCCTCGGTGCGCCGGGTTCCGATCCGGCGCCAGCCTGGAGACCGTGCGATGTTATGGCTCGTCCTGGTCCTGCTCCTCATGCTGGTCGTGCTGACGGTGACGGCTATCGCCGTCTACAACGGTCTAGTCACCGCCCGCAATCGCTACCACAATGCCTTCGCCCAGATCGATGTGCAGCTCACCCGCCGCTACGACCTGATCCCGAACCTGGTCAAGGTGGCCGAGCGCTATATGACGCACGAGCGCGAGACGCTGGAGGCAGTGATCGCCGCGCGGCATCAGGCCGTCGGCAGCCTGCGGCAGCTTGCTGCCGATCCCGGCAATGCCCAGGCGGTACAGCGGCTGGCCCAGTCTGAGCAGGGGGTAGCGGGTGCACTGGGGCGGCTGTTTGCGCTGTCGGAGTCCTATCCGGATCTCAAGGCCAACCAGACTATGATGCAGCTCTCCGAGGAACTGGTGAGTACAGAGAACCGCGTCGCCTATGCCCGCCAAGCCTTCAACGACGCCGTGCTTGCCTACAACAATCAGCGCGAGGTGTTCCCCAACAACCTGATCGCCGGACGGTTCGGCTTCGGGCCGGCGGAATCGCTGTCGATCGAAATGCCGCAGAAGCGCGAAGCGGTGTCGATCGCGTTTTCCTGAGCGACCTGCCGCTGCTGTGTCAGGTGGGTCGATGAACTTCTTCGAGCAACAGGAACGGGCGCGGTGGCGGGCGCGGCGGCTGGTATTGCTGTTCGTACTCGCGGTGTTCTGCATCATCCTGGTGGTCGATCTGGTGGTGCTGGCCGGTTTCGGCTGGGTGCGTACCGATGCCATCTCCGGGCGGCCGGTGTCGTCAATGCCTCGCCTGGCGGACAACCTCCCGCTCCTAGCCTGGACCTCGTTGGCGACCGCTGTGGCCATCGGGCTGGCCAGCCTGTATCGGATCGTTGATCTGCGCCAGGGCGGCGGCGTAGTAGCGCAGGGCCTAGGCGGCGTGTTGGTCAGCCCCGATACCAGCGACCCACTGCACCAGCGGCTGCGCAACGTGGTCGAGGAGATGGCCATTGCTGCTGGGGTGCCGGTGCCTGAGGTCTATGTGCTCGATCGCGAAGCCGGCATCAATGCCTTCGCGGCTGGTTATGCCCCGGCCGATGCTGCCATCGCGGTGACCCGCGGCGCCCTGCAGCATTTGACCCGCGCTGAGCTGCAGGGGGTCGTCGCCCATGAGTTCTCGCACATCCTCAATGGCGACATGCGCATCAACGTGCGCCTGATTGGCCTGTTATTCGGCATTCTGGCACTGGCCCTGGTCGGCCGGCTGCTGTTGAGCGTCCGCTACGGGCGTGGTGGCAGGGCGACGATCGCCTTGTTGGGGCTGGGCATGGCCCTGTTGGTGACCGGCTATATTGGGGTACTGTTCGGGCGCCTGATCCAGGCCTCGGTGGCGCGGCAGCGCGAGTATCTGGCGGATGCCTCGGCGGTACAGTTCACCCGTGAGCCGGCCGGGATCGCCGGGGCGCTGAAGAAGATCGTCGCATTGGGCAGCGGCTCGGTATTGACCGCCAATAGTGAAGAGATCAGTCATATGCTGTTTGCCGCCGGGTTCCAGCAGCGTTTCCTGGCTACCCATCCACCGCTGGTCGAGCGCATCCGCGCTATCGAGCCGGACTTCGAGTCCAGCGAGCTGGCATCGCTGCGCCAGTACCTGGTCCGGCATCCGCTGGCCCTGGAGACGCCGGAGATGCCGGGGCTGGCAAGGGTAGGCAACGGCGCGTCCGGGGCGCTGGCCAGCCGCTTGGGCGCGGGCCTGGCGCCGCCACGGTTGGCCCTGGATGCCGATCGCATCAGCGCCCGCATCGGTCGTCCCCGGCCGGAGCAGATGGCCGCTGCCGCACGCCTGGTCGAGGCGCTGCCCGGGGTGCTAGCGCGGGCGGCGAGGAGCGACGAATGGGTGATCGAGGTGGTCTGCTACCTGTTGATCGACTCGGATGCGGATATCCGCGACCGGCAACTGTTGCTGGTGGCCCAGACCATGGGCCTGGACAGCGAACGGCGCTTGAACAACCTGCTCGGGGCGGTTCCCAGGTTGACCCCAACCCTGCGTCTGCCGCTGCTGGAGATCGCCTTTCCAAGCCTGCGGCGGCGTCCGGCGGTGGAGCTGCAGCGGCTGCTGGAACTGGTCGAGCGTCTGATTCATGCCGACGGGCGGGTGGAGGTGTTCGAGTATGTGCTTGCCCGTCTGCTGGCCGCGCAGGTGCGCGACGTACTGCATCCGGGCGCAAGCGGCGCCCCGGGCAGTGCGCGTCTGTCTGCTCGGCAGCCAGCCGTTCGCGACCTGCTGATACTGCTTGCCATCCATGGTCGTCCGGGTGATCCGGCCGCTGCGACCGCCGCGCTGCGGGTCGGCCTGGATACGCTGGGGCTGGAACACGAGGCGTCGTCGCCACTCAGCGCTGCCGACTGGCCGCGGCGCCTCGACCGCGCCCTAGAGCGGCTGGCCGCGCTGCGCCCGGCAGACCAGGAACGGTTGGTCCGGGCGCTGATTGCCACCGTCAGCCATGCTGGCATCCAGCAGTCCGAGACGGAACTGCTGCGCGCGATTGCCGCCGCCTTGCGGGTGCCGATTCCGATCCCCGCCTAAGACTGGTTGTTTCCATGCCAGCGACCGGCTGCCAGCGTTACTCGCGTTGCCCGTATTGAGGAGTCTTCCATGTCTTGTCTGTCTTTTCCGGCCTTCCGTTGTATCGCGATCGGGGGCAGCCTGTGGGCGCTGTTGCCCGCCCTGGCCTTGGCCACCGCAGATGGCCCCGACTTCTACCGGGTCGTCGGTGCCGAGCCCGAACTGGCCGTCTATGCCGAGCCGGATGCCGCCGCGGCGATCCTCGGGACCATTCCGACCGGCAGCGATTGCGTACGCAACCTGGGTTGCCAGGGTGGCCTCACCCTGGAGGAGTTCACCACGCTGGACGAGGCTGCCCAGG
Organism: Chromatiaceae bacterium; assembly: GCA_007693535.1. GTDB lineage: Bacteria > Pseudomonadota > Gammaproteobacteria > Chromatiales > Chromatiaceae > Lamprobacter. Next base: position 80,823 of record REDK01000093.1, on the reverse strand, counting down.
CCGCGCGCCTGCGCGAGAAGCCCCGCTGGTGCCGGGTGGAGTTCAAAGGCCTGACCGGCTGGGTGCCCGGTGTATTTCTGCGTGAGGGCGATTGCTACGGCCTGCCGGACGAGTAGTGGTCCGTGTGCTGCCAGTCTTGCCGCAGGTCGCCGCGGCTCAGAGCAGGCGCCGGTAACGAACGGCGCCCTGGGAGCACTGGTCGATGTTCGCCGAGGCAGGAAACCGGCGATCGTGTCGGCGGCTGGGGTGCTGCTTGCCGGGCAGGTTGGCCGATCGATCGGCATCCTCCCAGATGACATGTCCGGGCTGTCGGTGGGCGGATCGGCGCCGGCCAGGGAGTCGATCATTCTTCCCAACAACCAAGGGCCTCATTGGTGCCACACTCAGTGACCACTCCGACCGGTGCCGACCGGGCCAACCGCGGTCTCCGCGATCATCTCGGTATCATGCTGCGTGGTGTCTGCATGGGCGCGGCGGACATCGTCCCCGGCGTTTCCGGCGGGACCATGGCCTTTATTCTCGGCATCTACGAGGAACTGATACAGTCCATTCGAGCCATCGGTCAGCCGCCGTTCATCCGGGCACTGCTGCGTTTGCGCATCGGTGAAATGCTGGCCATCCTGAACTGGCAGTTCCTGCTGGCCGTCGCCGTCGGCATCCTGCTGGCCATTCTGACCCTGTCGCAGCTGTTGGAATGGCTGCTGATCAATCAACCAATCGTCATCTGGAGCTTCTTTTTTGGCCTGGTGCTGGCTTCGGTCTATGTCGTCGGCAGGCGCATCGACCGCTGGACACCCGGCCTGGCCATGCTGCTGACGGTGGGGGCGCTGGGCGCCTATCTCCTGGTGGGGCTGGTCCCGGTGCAGACGCCGGACGACTGGTGGTTCCTTGTGCTCAGCGGGGCGCTGGCCATCTGCGCGATGATCCTGCCGGGCATCTCCGGTGCATTCGTTCTGGTGTTGTTGGGCAAGTACCAGTTCATCCTCGGCGCGATCAACCAGCGCGATCTCATCAGCATCGCCCTGGTCGGGAGTGGGGCGGCGCTCGGCCTACTCGGCTTTTCCCAAGTCCTGGGCTGGCTGTTCGAACGCTATCACAATCTGATGGTGGCCTTGCTCACTGGCCTGATGCTGGGCAGCTTGCGCCGTGTCTGGCCCTGGAAAGACGACGTTGCCTGGCTGCAGGATGGCACTGGTGGATATGTCTTGGACTCGCACGGTGAGCGGATCGTCACCCAGCAGTTGAACGTGCTGCCGGACCTCTCCCATAGCGCCGGGCTCGCGGAATTCGGTATTGCGGCCCTGCTGTTCAGCAGCGGCCTCGGGGCGATCCTGCTGCTGGACCGCTTCGCCGGCCACAAGCTGCAGACCACCTGAACTGCCGGTTGGCCCGGTCCGTTGGCGCGCGACAACCGGGACCGGTCAGGGCCACCAAACACGCGCCCAGATTTACGCCGATTTACGCCGATTTACGCAGGCCCGGCCGCGCGGCGGTGAGCTGGTGTCTACCAGCCATTGAAGTACCAGCGGTTGTCCCAGCCGGAGGGAGGATAGGGATGGCCGCGGAGTTCGTCGTTGGGGTCGCGGGGCAAGCTGCCGGCACTGCCCCTGGGCGGCGTGTGTTGCGGTTCTGGTGGCGGGATAAAGGGTTCCATCCAGGGACCTGGATTGCGGAATAGCCAGCGATCGCTATCCATGAACTCGATGATCTCCTGGCGGCGGCGCAGAAACCGGTCCTTGCGTGCCTCCTGCTGCGCCCGGCGCAGCTCCTGCAACATCCGCCGCTGTGCGCGCACCTCATCCAGCCAGGGCGCAGCGATAGCAGCACCGGGCGGCGGCAGATCGGGGTCGGCCGGCGGCGGTTCGGCCAGAGCGGCGCGGCTAGCGGTCCCGCCGACGGCTGCCACGAGCAGCAAGACGACGAGGAGGGCGGGGCGGGAAGTCCGTGCCATAGTGGCTCAGCAAAGACCTTTACAGCGATTTCCACAAGGTTTTATGACAACCCGGGGTGCGCGTCAATCCCAGCACCCGATCCGGCCGCCAGCTAGGTGAGCCGGGGCCGGGGTGTGACTAAGGCTGCTGCTGCTCCAACCGTTCGTGAATCTCGCGCCGCAGGCAGGCCAGGGCGGTTTCGCAAGTGATCGGTCGAGCGTCGCGGGTGCTGATGAAAAAGACATCGTCCACCTCGGCACCGACCGTACTGATCTTGGCGTTCTGGATGCGGATATTGCAGGACTCGAAGACAGCGCCGATCTCCGCCAGCAGTCCAGGTCGGTCGAGTGTGGTCAGTCGCATCATGGTGCGCTGATTGGCGCTGTCCTCGGCAAAGCTGACCTGGGTCTCAATCGGAAACCAGCGGTGTTGGCGCGGTAGCCGCCGAGTCACGCGGACCTTACCGTTGCGCAGATCCTTGAGTTCTCGCCGCAGGGCATCGATCACGTCCGCGGTTGCCTCGCCCGCCTCGATTGGCTGGTGGTCCTGCGTCAGGGCGCGGAAGATGTGCAGGGCCATTCCGCTGTCCATGGTCATGATGCGGGCGTCCACCACATTCAGGGCGCGTTGGTCGAGTAGCGCGGTGGTGCGTACGAACAGGTTTTCGCGGTCGCAGGCGTAGATCAGGATCTCACTGCAGCCCCGACTGGGGACTGTGCGGATGTCCACCAGGGGCATCGCAACCGCAGGGGTCTCGAGGATGCGCTGGGTATGCCAGGCGATGTCCTCCGGCTGACTGGGGGCGAAAAAGTCCACCGAGAATCGGAACCAGAGATTGCGGCAATCCTCGGCGTCGATCCCTGCGCGGGCGAGGATGCGCATCGCCTCGATCTGCTTCTGCTCGATGATCAGATCCTGAGCCTGTGGATTGTCGAGCCCGCGATCGAGCAGACGTCGGGTGGATTGGTACAGCTCGCGCAGCAGGGCGTCCTTCCAAGATGACCAGCGCTTGGGATTGGTCCCACGCACATCGGCGACGGTCAGCAGGTAGAGATAGTCCAGCCGGTTCATGTCGCCGACCGTCTGGGCAAAGGTCTGGATGACCTTGGGATCGCTGATGTCCTTGCGTTGGGCGGTCATGGCCATCAGCAGATGATGCTCCACCAGCCAGGCCACCAGCCGGCTGTCGAATTCGCTGAGGCCGTGCAACTGGCAGAAATCCCAAGCGTCGCGGGCGCCAATCAGGGAATGGTCGCCACCGCGGCCCTTAGCGATGTCGTGGAACAGGCCGGCGAGATAGAGCAGCTCCAGCTTGGGAATGCGCCGGGCGATAGCGCTGCACAGCGGAAATTCGTGGTCATAGTCGCTAACCATGAACCGGCGCAGGTTGCGCAGTACCCGCAAGGTGTGCTCATCCACCGTATAGACGTGGAACAGATCGTATTGCATCCGCCCGACGATGTTGGCGAAGGCTGGAACATACTGAGCGAGGACGCCGTAGCGGTTCATCCGCTGCAGGGCATGCGTTAGGCCGCTGGGATGCCGCAGGATCTCCATGAACAGGCTGCGGGCACCGAGATTTTCGCGGAAGTCGTCGTCGATGCGGTGCCGACTTTCGCGAACCAGCCGAATGGTGCGGGCACGTATGCCGTTCAGGTGCGGCTGGAGCTGGAGGATATGAAAGGCCTCCAGCAGCGCGATGGGGGTGCGGGCAAACACGCGGTCATGGGTGACCTCAAGATAGCCGCTGCGGGTCTGAAATCGCTTGTTGATGGGTTGCGGTGGTCCGATGTTCTCGTGCAGCAGGATCGCCTCCCGGAACAACTGCAACAACATTTCGTTGAGCCGGTTCAGCTCCATCACCGTCCGATAGTACTGCTGCATAAACTGCTCGACCGCCAGGTTTTGGGACTGGTCGGAGAAGCCGAACGACTCGGCCAGGGTGCGTTGGTAGTCGAACAGCAGACGATCCTCGCGCCGGCCGGTGAGGCGGTGCAGCGCGAAGCGGATGCGCCACAGTAGCGCCTGCCCATCGATCAGGGTCAGATATTCGGACTCGGTGAGGAAGTCATGGGCAACTAGTTCGCTGAGAGAGTCGGCGCCGAAGTGGCGCTTGGTCACCCAGCCAATCATCTGTATATCGCGCAGACCGCCTGGGTTTTCTTTGATGTTGGGCTCGAGGTTGTAGGCGGTATCACCATATTTGCGCCAGCGTGCCCGCTGCTCCTTGCACTTGGCTTCGAAGAAGGCGTCGCTGGGCCAAATATGGTCCGGACCAGTGATAGCGCGCATGCTGTTGAAGAGGCTGGCGTCGCCAGTGATCAGGCGCGCCTCGATGAGATTGGTCACGACGGTGACATCCTTGCGTGCCTCGTCCTTGCATTCGCTGACGGTGCGCACCGCATGGCCCAGTTGCAGGCCGATGTCCCAGAGGAAGGTCAGCAGGTTGGACAGATGCTCGCGGATCGGGCCATCGCCTTCGTCGCCGACCAGGATCAGCAGGTCCACATCCGAACCCGGATGTAATTCCTGACGGCCATAGCCTCCCACCGCCACCAACGCCGCGGCGTCGGGGTCGGGCATGAAGCGTTGCCAAGCACAACGCAGCAGCAGATCGACGATCCGGCTGCGAGCAAGCACCAGTTGCGATATCGGCAAGCCCTGATCGTAGCTATCGAACAGGTCTTGGGTCGCCTCCGTCAAGGTTTCGCGGAATAGCCGCAGGGCCTGGCATTGATCGGATGTCGTCAGCAGGGTCTCTGGAGGTAACGTCACCAGATGCGCATCGGCGGGGGGATCGACGACTGCACTCATGCGCGTCCGCCACCAGCGCGCAATGGTCGCTCGGACAAGGGGCCGGCAGCCAGCGCCGCCTTATGGGAAGGGGCAGGAGGGGAGGCTGCAGGTGTCGTGACTGGGTCATCGGCCAGGCCTGGGGGGTAGCCCGACGGTACCCGGCTGTCCACGAGTTCGGCCCGCTCTTCCTCCCGCAGGGTCAGAATCTCGTAACCGTTCTCGGTGACGAGGATGGTGTGCTCCCATTGCGCCGATAGCGAGCGGTCCTTGGTGACCACGGTCCAGCCGTCCGGCAGCAGTTTCACGAAACGCTTGCCGGCGTTGATCATCGGTTCGATCGTGAAACACATGCCTGGCCGCAGTATTAGTCCATCGCCAGGGCTGCCATAATGCAATACCTGCGGTTCTTCATGGAATTCACGTCCGATGCCATGCCCGCAATACTCCCGCACCACGGAAAAGCGCTGCGCCTCGGCAAAGGTCTGAATCGCGTGACCGATGTCGCCCAGCGTTGCCCCAGGGCGCACCTGAGCAATGCCGATCAGCAGCGCCTCGCGGGTCACCTGAACCAGTCGGCGAGCAAGCACCGAGGGCTCGCCGACCATGAACATCTTACTGGTATCGCCGTGATAGCCATCCTTGATGACCGTGACATCGACATTGACGATGTCGCCCTTTTTAAGCCGCTTATTGCCGGGAATCCCGTGGCAAACCTGATTGTTGACCGAGGTGCAGATCGAGCGGGGGAACCCGCGATAATTGAGGGGAGCTGGGACCGCTCCCTGGACATCGACGATAAACTGGTGACAGATGGCATCGAGTTCGGCCGTGGTGATGCCTGCCTGCACCTGCGGACCAATCATCTCCAGTACCTGTGCGGCAAGCCGCCCCGCGGTCCGCATCTTATCGATTTCCGCAGCGGTCTTGATTGAAACACTCATCGGCGTGGTGGGGGCATACACGAGGGGACTCTTGAGGATTAGGCATAACGTGGAGGCAGGCGACCGCGGGCCAAGGGGGACCGCCATCGGACAGTGCCGCACATCGACCGTGGGCGGCCGACGAAGTTCGGGGCGCTTCGGCACATATCTGAACAAGCGCTAAGTGGGTCACGTTCGCTGCTGTCTCCGAGGCGGGACGGCCACAGTGACCAGGTCGCATGAGTCGCTGGCGCCCTCCGACCATCGCGACTCCGGCCTGCGGCTGGGTCACGGTGCCCAGCGCCAGCGCCAGGCTCTGAACCAGCGCGTGCGACCTGCCCGTTGTCCCGTGACCACAGATCCCGCAGGACCGTGACCGCGTGACAGCTTGGGCGCCCACGCACAGATTCAGGCCCGGACGCGCGGCCTTTCTTAAAGACCGCTAAACGATCGCTCGGCAGAGCCCGGCGCTGGGGCATGACCGGAAGTCGTCGCCGATGACACCTAGGTGCGGCGCCGGCCGGGCGGACTCAGCGTGCGACGCCGAGAGTTTGCCTGATGAAGACGAGACATGTTATAAGACGCGGCGTTCTGGATCAAACAGGCCCCCGCTGCCCGCCCGGTCGCTTCGCGGCCTCGACGTTGCCCGGCTGGCCTGCTTCGGGAACCACGACAGGGTCGCCCGTCAAGGCGATTGGCGACAACGCCTCGACAAGATTCGGTATTCGCCCCGCCAGGCAAGGCTTGGGCGATGTCTACATGAGACGGCTTCCCGCTCAGCCGAAACGTTGGCGCAGGCGCCGGTCCTGGAGAATCAGGGACCATCCGGGTCCGTCGGCGGGCCGCAGGGGCGGTTTTGACGGAGAAGCCCCTGCGAATCGAACACCTCGGCGGCGATCATCCCCGTGTCATTGCCATTCCCGACCCCTATCGTCAGGGTAATGCAGTCACGACGATATGCGATCCTGTGACAACCAGTCATCACCGGGCGACCGCCAGCGCCTAGCGCCGCCGCGTTGATTGGTCATATTGGTAGTATCCATTTCCAGCCCGGACAACGCTGCGCGTGCGGTCGTTGTCTGCAATGCCCCACGCGCTTCGTCACATGCTGTCGGGTGCCCGTTCGCGGGTCTCAGCATGGGATGTGCGGAGGCCCAACCCGAACCGAGAGTCTGTCATGACCGATGTCTCCATGCGGCAGATGCTGCAGGCCGGTGTCCATTTCGGGCACCAAACCCGTTACTGGAATCCGAAGATGGCCGCATACATCTTCGGCCAGCGCAATAAGATCCATATCATCAACCTGGAAAAGACGCTGCCGCTTTACCAGGATTCGATGAACTACCTCGGCCGCCTCGCCGCCAGCGGTGGACGCATTTTGTTCGTCGGTACCAAGCGAGCCGCTCAAGAAGCCATTCGCGAAGAGGCGCAGCGCTGTAATATGCCCTACGTCAATCACCGTTGGCTGGGCGGCATGTTGACCAATTTCAAGACTGTGCGCCAGTCGATTCAACGCTTGAAAGAACTGGAGGCGATGTTCGCCGACGGTACGATCGATCGCTTTGGTAAGAAGGAAGCGCTGACCTTGCAGCGTGAACTCGATAAACTCGAACTGAGTCTGGGCGGTATCAAGAATATGGATGGGCTGCCGGACGCACTGTTCGTGATCGACGTCGGCCATGAAAAGATCGCGGTGACCGAGGCCAATAAGTTGGGCATTGCCGTGGTCGGCGTGGTCGACACCAACAATGATCCGGGTAAGATCGACTATGTCATCCCCGGTAACGACGATGCAATTCGGGCGGTGCGGCTGTACATCGAGGGGGCCGCCTCGGCGATCCTCGACGGGCGGCAGGTGGCTGCTGCCGGCGGTGCCCCGGATAGCTTCGATGGCGTTGCGGAACCAGAGACCGAACCTGCTTCGGCCTAAACCTCCGGCACTACCTGAGCTGAAGCCGACACCCGCGGTGGCCGTCCATCCGCGGCGGCCATCATCCAAGGTGACCGACTGAAGTACCGGCGCCTGCCGTCATGAAGGTGCCTCGCTACATGATCCCGGGCGGCACTCGCAGCGTTATTCTCGATACGCGCTAGAGGGGGTGTCGCTGCCCTCCTTCAGTGTAGCGCGGGTAATGCGACCGCGTGGGGTCGCGTGTCTAGCCGCTGTGAGTGCCGCAGCGGTGCATCCGCTCCGGTGCTTCAACCCGATTTTCCACCTTGCGATCGTCCCGACCAGGGCGGCGCGCCCAGTTCGGGACCGCATCCTGCTGCGGTGCCAATCACGGTGACGGTCGCTTGCAAATCTTCCGGAGTATGATATGGCAATTTCAGCAGCACTGGTTAAGGAGCTGCGCGAGCGCACTGGCGCTGGCATGATGGAGTGTAAAAAGGCGCTTGTCGCCGCCGCTGGCGATATCGAGGCAGCCATTGAGGCGATGCGCAAATCTGGTCAAGCGAAGGCGGCCAAGAAGGCCGGTCGCATCGCGGCCGATGGTCGGGTCGAGGTGCTGATTGCTCCGGATGGGCGGCGCGGGGTCGTGGTCGAGGTCAACAGCGAGACGGATTTCGTCGCCAAGGATGATAGCTTCGGGGCCTTTGCCGCAGGGGTGGCTGCGACCGCCCTTGCCAGCCGCGCGCCCGATGCTGAGGCCTTGGCTGATCTGCCGCTGGTCGGTGCTGCCGACGGCCACAGCGTCAACGCCGCCCGTGAGGCACTCGTCACTAAGATCGGCGAGAACATTCAGGTGCGCCGTTTGGTCCGCTTCGACGAGTCTGAAGGCATGCTGTACAGTTACCGGCACGGTCTGCGCATCGGCGTGCTGTTGGAGATGGCCGGTGGCGACGCGACCCTCGGGCGGGATCTAGCCATGCATATCGCGGCCAGCAGCCCGCTTTGTGTCAGCGAGGAGGACGTGCCTGCCGAGACCCTCGCCAAGGAAAGAGAGATCATCCGCGCCCAAGCGCTGGAGAGTGGTAAGCCGGCCGAGATCGTCGACAGAATCATCGGCGGACGCATCGGTAAGTTCTTCGAGGAGGTGACGCTGCTGGGTCAGCCCTTCGTCAAAGATCCGGATCAGCGCGTCGGCAAATTGGTGGCCGACAAGGGTGCTCGGGTGCTGCGGTTTGCGCGCATCGAGGTCGGCGAGGGCGTTGAGAAACGGGTCGAAAACTTTGCCGATGAGGTCAGTGCCGCGGCCCGTCAGCACAACGACTGAACACAGCAGAATCGCGCTTAGGATGCGGCCACGGCTCGCCTGCTCGGGCCGGCCAGCTGTGTGGTATCGATGTTACTGCCGAACCGCTACTATGGCTTCGCCGCGGGTCTTGCGGGGGCGTCGCGCGTCTTGGCAGGCACCGCGGTAGTATATCCGTCGATCGATTTGCGACTATAACGTCCGCACTGGAGACGCCCTGCCGTGACCCCCTTACCCTATCGCCGCATGCTGCTGAAACTGAGCGGCGAGGCCTTGCTAGGCAGCAGGTCGGGGGTGCAAGAGACGATCGACCCCGTCCTGCTCGCGCGCCTGGCCGATGAGATTCGCGCGACGGCCGCGACCGGTGTCCAACTGGCACTCGTGATCGGCGGCGGCAACATCTTTCGCGGCGCGGCGCTGGCAGCACGCGGTATGGACCGCGTCACCGGCGACTATATGGGGATGCTGGCCACGATCATGAATGCCCTAGTGATGCAGGATGCACTGGAGCGGGTCGGAGTCGCGACCCGGGTGATGTCGGCGCTCAAGGTCAACGCCCTGTGCGAGGATTTCATCCGCCGGCGCGCCCTGCGCCATCTTGAGAAGGGCCGGGTGACTATCTTCGCCGCCGGTACCGGCAACCCTTTTTTTACCACCGATTCGGCCGCCAGCCTGCGCGCGGTGGAGATCGAGGCGGATCTCCTGGTCAAGGCCACCAAGGTCGATGGGGTCTATTCCGACGACCCGGTGACCAACCCCGCGGCCCGCTTATACAAGCGGCTTACCTACGATCAGGCGATCAGTGAACGCCTGCGGGTGATGGACACGACTGCCCTGATCCTGTGCCGCGACAACGGTATTCCGCTTCGGGTCATGAACATTTACGAGCCGGGCGCCCTAATCCGGGTCGCTGCAGGTGAGGATATCGGATCGCTGGTGGAACCGGGTAACGAACCATGATCAACGACATCAAGCAAGACGCCGCCGGGCGGATGGCCAAGAGTGCCGAGGCGCTCCGCCATGAGCTGGCCAAGATCCGCACCGGTCGTGCTCATCCGTCGCTGCTCGACCATATCAAGGTCACTTACTATGGCAGCGAGGTACCAATCAGTCAGGTCGCCAACGTGGCGGTCGAGGATGCCCGTACGCTGACTGTCACCCCGTGGGAACGCAATATGGTGCAGGTGGTGGAGAAGGGACTGATCCAGTCCGACCTCGGCATCAACCCTAACACTGCCGGCACCGTCATCCGGGTGCCGATGCCACCACTGACCGAAGAGCGTCGCCGCGATCTGCAGCGGATTGCCCGCCACGAGGCCGAACAGGCCCGGGTCGCAGTACGTAATATCCGGCGCGATGCCAATAGCGAACTCAAGGAGGCAGTCAAGGAAAAGCTTATCTCCGAGGACGACGAGCGTCGCGGCCAGGATCTCATCCAAAAACTGACCGACCAGTATGTCAAGGAGATCGATCTGATCCTAGAGGAAAAAGAAGCAGACCTGATGGCGATCTGACCGCTTCTTGCCATTCTGTCAATCTGGCTCCTTCAACAGCAGTGAGCAACTCGAAATCGGTCGGCGGTGGCGATCCCGGGCAGCAGCGCTTCCCACTCCACGTTGCAATTATCATGGATGGTAACGGGCGCTGGGCCCGGCAGCGTGGGCTGCCGCGGACCCAGGGGCACCGGGCTGGGGCCAGAAGCGTGCGCGCGGTGGTCGAGCAGAGCGTGCGCTGCGGTATCGAGGTGCTGACCCTGTTTGCCTTCAGCAGCGAGAACTGGCGGCGACCACAGACCGAAGTCAGCCTGCTGATGGAGCTGTTCCTCAATACCCTGCGCGTAGAGATTAACCGGCTCATGGAGCACGATGTGCGCCTGCGTATTATCGGTGACCTGTCGGCCTTCTCCGAGAAGTTGCAGCGACAGGTGCGCGAGGCCGAACGGGTCACCCGCAACAACAGCACGCTGATCCTGCAGATCGCTGCGAACTATGGCGGGCGCTGGGACATCACGCAGGCCGTGCGGGCACTTGCTTTAGAGGTGGCTGAACAGCGGCTGCTGCCGGAACAGATCGACGAACAAGCCATCGCCGCTCGCCTGTCCTGTGCGGATGCACCAGACCCAGACCTGTTTATCCGTACCGGCGGCGAGAAGCGCATCAGCAATTTTCTGCTCTGGCAATGTGCCTACACCGAGCTGTATTTCTCCGATCTCATGTGGCCAGAGTTCGACGGCGATGCGTATCTCGCCGCCCTCAACGATTTCTCCCGCCGGCAGCGCCGTTTCGGCCTCACTGGCGAGCAGGTCAATGCGTTGGCTGAGGCCTAGTGTGACGCGAGCACTCCTTGTCAGTCATAGCCTGCGTCAACGCCTGTTGACGGCGGGTGCTCTGATCCCGGCCGTCACCCTGGCAGTTCTGCTCTTGCCGACACCAGGCTTTGCTCTGGCGATGTCTGTCTTCGTACTCCTCGGCGCCTGGGAATGGGCCGGTCTGATCGGCCTGAGCGACCGGCGCGGGCGGATCATCTATGTCGGCGGCATTCTGCTGCTGCTGGTGCTGGTCTGGTTCGGGCTCGGGCGCGTCTGGGATGTATGGTTGATCGGCGCGGCGGTGATGTGGTGGTTGCTGCTCGCCCTGGTGTTGGCACGGATCCGAGAGGTGCCGCCTGCACCGCCGCTGGAACCAGCCCTGATTCCAGTCGGGGTGTTGGTGTTGCTGGTGCCGTGGTTGGCCTTGACCCATCTGCACGGGAGTACAGCACTGGGGGCTGGCCCTGGACCGGTACTGGTGCTGGCCGTGCTGGTATTGACCTGGATCGCTGACTCGGCAGCCTATTTCGTCGGCCGCCGCTGGGGTCGCCGCAAGCTCGCCCCCAACTTGAGTCCGGGCAAGACCTGGGCGGGGCTGTACGGGGCAATGGTCGGTGCGGCACTGTGGGGGCTCGTGCTGGCCTTGCTGTTACGGTTGCCAATGGGTGCAACGCTGGGTCTAGTCCTGATCAGCGGATTGACCGCGCTGGCGTCGATCGTCGGTGATCTTTACGAGAGCCTGCTCAAGCGCCGTCGTGGTCTGAAGGACGCCGGTGCCCTGCTCCCGGGGCACGGCGGCATGCTTGACCGGGTCGATAGCATTACCGCAGCGGCTCCCGTCTTTGTGTTCGGGGTGCTCTGGTTACAGGGGGGGGTATGATCGGAATCGCCGTGCTCGGCTCCACCGGCTCCATTGGTGTCAGTACCCTGGATGTCGTCCAACGTCATCCCGAGCGCTTCCGGGTCATCGCCCTGGCGGCGCATCGCAATGTCGAACGCATGGCCGAACAATGCCGACAGGTGCGTCCACGCTATGCGGTGATGGCCGACACCGAGGCTGCGGAACGGCTGCGCAAGCAACTCGCGGGCATGAGTGGCCCGCCCGAGGTGCTCGGCGGGGCCGCGGCATTGGAGGCCGTTGCCACTCTGCCCGAGGTGGATTATGTGATGGCGGCTATCGTCGGTGCCGCCGGTCTACTATCCACGTTGGCCGCAACCCGCGCCGGCAAGCGGGTGTTGCTCGCGAACAAGGAGGCCTTGGTCGTGGCCGGGGCCATCGTGATGCAGGCAGCAGTGGAACACGGGGCGACTCTGCTGCCGATCGATAGCGAGCACAATGCGATCTTTCAGTGCCTGCCGCCCCGGCATCGCGATGGGCTGCCGGCCAGCGGTGTCGAGCGCATCCTCCTCACTGCCTCCGGCGGGCCGTTTCGTCAGTGGCCGGCAGCGGAATTGGCGACGGTGACGCCGGAACAGGCCTGTGCCCATCCCAACTGGCGGATGGGCCGCAAGATCTCGGTGGACTCGGCGACCATGATGAACAAGGGCCTGGAGATCATTGAGGCCTGCTGGTTGTTTGCGACTACCGCGGAGCGGATTCAGGTCGTCGTCCATCCGCAGAGTGTGATCCACTCGATGGTGCAATATTCCGATGGCTCAGTGCTGGCTCAGCTCGGTAACCCCGATATGCGCACCCCTATCGCCCACGCCCTGGCCTGGCCCGAACGCATGGCCGCCGGCGTCGCGGCGTTAGATATCTTCGCCATTGCCCGCCTGGATTTCGAGCCCCCGGCACCTGATCGCTTCCCCTGTCTGCGTCTGGCTTACCGGGCCGCGGCCGAAGGCGGGACTGCCCCGGCAGTCCTCAACGCTGCCAACGAGGTGGCCGTGGCTGCCTTCCTGGACGGGCGCATCGGCTTCTCGGCAATCCCGAAGGTGGTCGAGCGCACCCTTGATGCGCTGCCGAGCGCACCGGTGGCGGCCGACGGCCTGGAACAGGTGCTCGCGATCGATGCCGAGGCCCGCGCGTTGGCGGAACAATTCGTCGCCGGGCGGGTCCTCTGAGCATGCCCGCACTGGTCAACACCATCCTCGCCTTCCTGGTCGCCATCCTGATCCTGGTGACGGTGCACGAGTTCGGCCACTTCTGGGTGGCGCGCAGGCTCGGCGTGAAGGTGTTGCGCTTCTCGGTTGGCTTCGGTCGGCCGCTCTTGACCTGGCGCCGCCGCCGCGACCCGACCGAGTACGTGATCGCAGCGATTCCGTTGGGCGGCTACGTCAAGATGCTCGACGAGCGTGAGGAACCCGTCCCAGCCGCCGAGCTTGGGCAGTCTTTCAATCGGCAGCGCCTGTGGAAGCGTACCCTCATCGTTCTGGCCGGGCCGGTCGCCAATTTCCTGTTCGCGATCCTTATCTACTGGCTGGTCCTGGTCAGCGGCGAGAGCGGGCTGCCCCCGGAGGTCGGTGCTGTGGCGCCAAACTCGGTTGCGGCGGCGGCCGGTTTCCTGCCCGGCGACCACATCGATTCTGTTGGCGAACGCGCTACACCGACCTGGAGCGCGGTCTGGTTCCGGCTGATGGCTGGTGCCCTGGACGGCAAAGATCTGCCGGTCGAGGTCCAGGACAGTCGCGGCCAGTCACTGACTCGCGTGATCCCGGGCGACCAGCTTCGTGGACTCGACCCGGGCCGCGCGTTCCTAGCGAATGTAGGGCTGCAGGGGCTGTCGATTCCGCTGCCGGCCGTCATCGGTGAACTCGTCCCGGGAGACCCCGCTGAGCGCGCTGGACTGCAGCTTGGCGATCGGATCATCGCCGTTGACGCCGAGCCGGTGGCAGACTGGATCGCACTGGTGGCAGCGATCAAACGAAGCCCCGATCAGCCACTGTTGCTGGAGATAGATCGCGACGGTCAGGTCTTGACGGTGGATCTCGTCCCAGCCGGCCGGGACGAGGGCGGGGAGCGGGTCGGACGCATCGGCGCGGGTGTCCAATGGCCCGAGGATGGCGCCGACGATCTCGGCATCACCGTGCGCTACGGCCCCATCGCGGCCCTCGGCGAGGCCACCTGGCGCGTCACCGATCTCTCGGTGCTTACCCTGCGCATCATCGGTCGTATGCTGGTCGGCCGTGCCTCGGTGGACAACATCAGCAGTCCGATCGGCATCGCCGATACGGCTGGTAAGACCGCGAGCTTCGGGCTCGAGGCCTTCGTGAAGTTCCTGGCAATGCTCAGTGTCAGCCTTGGACTACTCAACCTGTTACCGATTCCGATCCTCGACGGCGGTCACTTGATGTTCTTTGCCATCGAAGGCGTGATCGGGCGGCCGGTCCCGGAGGCCGTCCAGGCACGCAGTCAGCAGATCGGCCTGGCGTTGCTGCTATCGTTGATGACACTCGCCTTCTACGTCGACATCGCCCGTTTGCTGGGCTAGTCGCGCCGGATCACTTATACTCCCCGCCTTTACGGTTGGAGCTTCGCTTCGTTGGGCTGCGGCCGCATGTGGCATCTGCGCAACGTCAGGCGCCGACTCGGCTAGCCCCCGGTGGTCGGGGTGCGGGCTGCACACCGGTACCGGCCCACCGAAGCCAGTATCCCGTCCGCGGGGGGGTAAACCTTGTCCCATTGTCGTTGTTGTGCCCGGCGGCTTAGGAGTGCCCTCGCCGCTGCGCTGCTCGGTACGCCGTTCCTGGCGTTAGCCGAGCCCTTTCAGATTGCGGATATTCGCGTCGATGGCCTGCAACGCATCGCGGCCGGCACCGTCTTCAATTACCTGCCGGTGCAGGTCGGCGATACCGTCGGCGATGGCGTTAGCGCCGAGATCATCCGCTCCCTGTTCGCAACCGGCTTCTTCAGTGACGTCGCCGTCGAGCGCGAGGGAGACGTGCTGGTGGTGGCGGTTCGCGAGCGACCTGCGGTGGCGCAGATCGATATTTCCGGCAATCGCCTCCTCAAGACCGATGCCCTCAAGCAGGGGCTTACCGAGATTGGTCTCGAAGAAGGGCGCGTGTTCAATCCGGCAGTGCTCGACCGCATCGAGCAAGAAGTACAACGGCAGTATTTCGCTGCCGGCAAATACGGGGTCGGTATCGAATCCACCGTCTCGCCGCTTGAGCGCAACCGGGTCGCCGTGCGGATCGATATCAATGAGGGACTGACCGCACGTATCCGTCAGATCAATATCGTCGGTAACCAGGCCTTTACCAACCGCGAGCTGCTGCGCGAATTTTCCCTCGGTACCAGCCGCTGGCACTCTTTTTACAGCCGTAACGACAGGTACTCCAAGCCAAAGCTGGCGGGTGACCTCGAGGCGCTGCGCTCGTTTTACCTCGACCGTGGCTTCATCAATTTCGAGATCACCTCTACGCAGGTCTCGATCAGCCCCGATCGCAACGATATCTATATCACGATCGTCATCGACGAGGGCGAGGTGTTTCGGGTCAGCGACATCCGCCTCGCTGGCGAGCCACCGGTGCCAACGACCGAGATCTTCCCGCTCATCCATTTGAGCCGGGGCGAGGTGTTCTCGCGCAAAGCCGCTGCTGAGAGCGCCGAGCGGATATCCGAACTTCTCGGCAGCGCCGGCTATGCCTTTGCCAACGTCAATACCGTGCCGGAGCTCGATGCCGAGAACCAGCTCGTCGCCATCACCTTTTTCATTGATCCCGGCCAGCGAGTCTATGTGCGGCGGATTCAGATGCGCGGCAACACCCGCACCCGCGACGAAGTGCTACGACGGGAGATGCGCCAGTTGGAGACGGCTTGGTTTTCCACCGAACTGGTCAAGCGATCGCGCGAGAGGCTGCAGCGTCTCGGCTTCTTCGAGCAAGTCAACATCGAGACCCCAGCGGTGCCCGGTTCTCCTGATCAAGTGGACGTCGTGGTGTCGGTGCGGGAGCAGCCATCGGGGAACCTGATGGCGGGTATCGGCTATTCTCAGGCGCAGGGTGTGCTGTTCAATGCAAGTATCAGCCAGAACAACTTCCTGGGTACCGGCAAACGCCTGTCACTCGCCTTCAATACCAGCCGTGATACCCAGCTCTATCAACTGTCCTATACCAATCCCTATTTCACGGTGGATGGTATTAGCCGCAGTTTCGATCTGAGCTATCGCACGACTGATTTCGACCGTTTCGTCGGTGCCGATTACTCGACCGATGTCGGCCGCGCCGCGATCAATTTTTCGGTGCCCATCTCGGATACCAGTAACTTCGGCTTCGGCGCCGCCTATCAATATACCCACTTCTTTGCCGGGATATCGCCCCTGGCCCAGCAGTTCGTCATCGATAACGGCAGTCAGTTCAACGACTTCTTTATCACCCTATCCTACACTAAGGATACCCGCGATACCGCGCTCTTTCCTAGCCGCGGCACCTGGCAGCGATTGGTCGGCGAGTTGGCGGTACCGGGTAGCGACCTGCAGTATTATCGGCTGGCCTGGCGTGGCCGCCAGTATGTACCGCTGACAGATCGCTATACTCTCAGTCTGCGTGCGGATGTCGGTTACGGCGATGGCTATGGCAGCACGACCGATATGCCGTTCTTCGAGAACTATTTCGCCGGCGGCCCGGCCTCAGTACGGGGGTTTCAGGCGAATACCCTGGGGCCGCGGGAGCGTTTCCTGAACGATCCAGTTGGCGGTAATACCAAGGTGACCGGCGGAGTTGATCTGCTGTTTCCGCCGCCCTTCGCTGGCGATGCCTGGCGCACGGTACGGCTGGGCGCCTTCCTCGATTTCGGTAATGTCTGGTGGACGGGCAGCAGTCGCTTGGTGGAGCCGACCGGGTTGGACCTCGGCGAGATTCGTTATTCGGCTGGCCTCTCGTTCGCCTGGTTGTCTCCGGTCGGGGCACTGACCCTGAGCGTGGCCCAACCGCTGAATGCCAAAGACGGCGATGACGAGCAGATGTTCCAGTTTTCCTTCGGCCAGGCCTTCTGATCCGACATCATGCGAACCTCTTCGGCTTTTCTGTTCGCGCTGCTGACGGCGCAGGTGTTCATGGCCGCTGCGGCTGCCGACCTGCGCATCGCAGTGATCGATCCGACTCGCATCGTCGAGGAATCGCCGCAGTACGAGTCGGCCCGTAACATGCTGAGCGCCGAGATCCGCGAACGGGAGGCGGCGCTGCGTCAGCAACAGGAGGATATCGATCGCCTCAATGACCGGCTCGAGCGTGACGGCGCCTTGATGAGCCAGGATGAACTCACGCGTCTGCAAAACGATATTCGGGCCCGCAACCGGCGCTTGCGCTATGAACGCGCCGAGGTCCAGGAAGACTTTGCCCTGCGCCAAACCGACCTGCGCACCAAGCTGGTCAAGCAAGTCGAGGAGGTGGTGCAGCAGATCGCCAGGGAGAAGGAGATCGACCTGATCCTCAGTGAGGGGGTCGTCTATTTCAGCGAGCGCGTTGATATCTCGGCCGAGGTCATCGAGCGTTTGACAGCGCAGTTTGGCCGGCAATGACCCCGGTTTGCAGCAGCAACCTCCGTCTGCGATGACCACGCCTATCTCCGCCCGCGCCCTGGCTGCTCAGCTGGGCGTGGAGTTCGTCGGCAGCGGCGATGTCCTAATCGAGCGGGTTGCCGCAGTCGAGGACGCTGATTCCGGTTGCCTGACCTTATTCGCTTCCCGCAAATATCTGACGGCACTGCGCAGGACTGATGCCGGCGCGGTCATCCTCGACAGCGAGTATGTCGGAGATGCTCCCTGTCCCTGTCTGGTCAGCCCCAATCCCTATCTGACCTTCGCACGCGCCTTGGAGATCATCCATCCGCGGGTCCGCCCCGCCCCGGGTTGTCATCCGAGCGCGGTCATCGACGCAGATGCGCAGATCGATCCGAGTGCAGCAGTTGGTCCGTTGTGCGTCATCGAGGCCGGCGTGGTGATCGGGTCTGCGGCGGAGATCGGTCCCGGCTGTATCCTGCAGCGGGACAGCCGAATCGGGGCGGGCAGTCGTCTGGTGGCGGCAGTCACCGTCTGTGCCGGGTCGTTAGTCGGTGAGCGGGTTCTACTACATCCAGGGGCGGTGATTGGGCGCGACGGGTTCGGTTTTGCCCGCGACGGGGAGCGCTGGGTGCGCATACCACAGATTGGGCGGGTGCGCATCGGCAATGATGTCGAGATTGGCACCAATACTGCTGTGGATCGTGGGGCAATTGGCGAAACGGTGATCGCCAACGGGGTCAAACTCGACAATCTCATTCAGATCGGCCATAACGTACAGATCGGCGAGAACACGGCCATGGCCGCCTGCTCGGGTATCTCTGGTTCCACGCAGATCGGCCGCAACTGCAGCGTTGCCGGGGCGGTGGGTATGGCCGGGCATCTGCGTATTGCGGATGGCGTTCATTTTACCGGCATGGCGATGGTCACGCGCTCGGTTGCCAGCCCCGGTGTTTACAGTAGCGGCATCCCCGCCATGGCTAATGCCGACTGGCGTCGCAATGTCGCCAGGTTTCGGCATCTCGATGATTTGACCCGGCGCGTGCAGCGGCTCGAGGCGACCCTGGCTCGGGTTGCGCGCGGCGATGACGAGGGTGAAGAATGACAGTCGGCCGGCGCGCGCCCGGATGCAGATGTTTTGGCTCCCGCCCGGCCCGACCGGTGATCCGCACACTGGTGGTCGCGGTGGCGGCTCCTCGCTTCGCTGGAGGTGGCATTGATTACCATGGATATTCATAAGGTGCTGAGCCTGCTGCCGCACCGCTATCCCTTTCTGCTGATTGACAAGGTGCTTGAATTTGAGCCCAACGCTCGTCTGCTCGGTCTCAAGAATGTGACCTTCAACGAGCCCTATTTTGCCGGACACTTTCCCGTGCGGCCGGTGATGCCCGGCGTGTTGATTATCGAGGCAATGGCTCAGGCGACCGGCCTGCTGGCCATGGAGTCGCGTCCGGAAGAGGTGGGCGAAAAGGCCTTGTACTATTTTGTCGGCATCGATCGGGCGCGCTTCAAGCGGCCGGTGGAGCCGGGTGATCAGTTGTTTCTGGCGGTGACCGTGCGGCATGTCAAACGCGGGATCTGGAAATTTGCTGGCGAGGCCCGCGTAGATGGTCGCATTGTCGCCACCGCCGACATCATGTGCACCGCGCGGGATTTTTGAACCTTGATCCACCCGAGTGCGGTCATTGCGGCGTCCGCCCAACTCGACGAACAGGTCGAGATCGGCCCATTTGCAGTCATCGGCGAGGCAGTCCGCATTGGCCGTGGCACGCGCATCGGCCCCCACGCCGTGCTGCGCGGTCCCACCGAGATCGGCAGCGATAATCGCATCTATCAGTTTGCCTCGGTGGGCGAAGACCCCCAGGACAAGAAGTATCAGGGCGAGCTGACCCGCCTGGTGATTGGCGATCGCAATGTCATCCGCGAGGGTGCCACGATTCATCGTGGCACGGAGCAGGATCGTGGTGAGACCCGTATCGGTAGCGACAACCTGTTTATGGCCTATGTCCATGTCGCCCATGACTGCGTGGTGGGCAACCATGTCATCATGGCCAATGCCGCCTCGCTGGGCGGGCACGTGGTAATCGACGACTGGGCGATCCTTGGCGGCTTTACCATCGTGCACCAGTTCTGCCGCATCGGCGCCCACAGCTTCAGTGCAATGGGGTCGGCTATCACCAAGGATGTCCCCCCCTATATCACTATCGACGGACATCCGGCAGTGCCCCGCGGCATCAATGCTGAGGGGCTGCGCCGACGTGGCTTCAGCGCCGAGTCGATCAGTGCCATCCGTCGCGCCTATCGCCTGTTGTATCTCTCCGGCATGCGCTTGGAGGCGGCTATCGCTGCCATCCGGACCAGCGCCGCACAGCATCCGGAACTCGTCTGTCTAGCCGAGTTTGTTGCCAACAGCAGTCGCAGCATCGTGCGTTGAAGTCTGGTGATGGGACTGACCATCGGCATCGTTGCCAATGAGCCCTCCGGTGATCAGTTGGGGGCACTCCTGTTACGCGCGTTGCGTGAACAGATGCCGGACGCCCGCTTCGTAGGGGTGGCCGGTCCGCTGATGCAGGCCGAGGGCTGTAAGACCCTGATGCCGCTGGAGCGGCTGTCGGTGATGGGGCTGGTGGAGGTGCTGCGGGTCTTGCCCGACTTGCTCCGGGCGCGCGCCGAGCTGCTGCATCATTTTCTGGCCGCACCCCCGGACTTGTTCATCGGCGTCGATGCGCCGGATTTCAATCTGGGCCTGGAGCGGCGGTTGCGGGCGGCCGGTATCGTGACTGTCCATCTGGTGAGTCCCACGGTCTGGGCCTGGCGGGCGGGGCGGGTGCGCGGCATCCGGCGGGCGGTGGATCTGATGCTGAGCATCTTCCCGTTCGAGGCGGAGTTCTTGCAGTCGCAGCGGGTGCCGGTCCGCTATATCGGCCATCCGCTCGCTGATGCCATCCCGCTGGAGACGGATCAGGCTGCCGCGCGGGCGCAGCTGGGACAGTCCCCGGCAGGCCCGTTGGTGGCCTTGTTACCAGGCAGTCGCCGCAGCGAGGTGGAACGTCTGGCCGCTCCGCTGCTGCTGACGGCTCTGGCTTGCCATCGCCAGCGCAAGGCCCTGCGCTTCATTGCCCCGATGGTCAGCCCGGCCCTGTCCCGGCGGTTCGATGCCTTGCGGGCACAACTGGCGCCGGCACTGCCGCTGCAACTGGTCAGCGGGCAGAGTCGCACCGTCATCACTGCCGCGGATCTGGTCCTGACCGCCTCGGGCACGGCCACGCTGGAGACCCTGTTGCTCGGCCGCCCGATGCTGGTGGCCTACCGCATGCATCCCTTGACCTGGTGGCTGGTGAAAGACCTACGGCTGGTCAAGGTCCCCTATGCGGCCATGGCCAATCTGCTAGTGGGGCGAGAACTGGCCCCGGAGTTCATTCAGGGACGTTGTGATCCCCGCTGGATGGCCCCGGCCCTGCTGGCGCTGCTCGACGACGCCCCGCGCCGGGCTGAGGTGCGCGCGGAATATGCCCGTGTCCATCGACTGTTGCGGCGGGATGCCGCTCGCACCGGTGCCGCGGCGATACTGGAACTGATCGCCGCGCGCGCCCGACCGGGGGCGGCAAGTGCCATCGCTGACCTCGCCGCGCCCCGGTGAGCCGACCCAGCATTGATCCAAGGTGGACTCGCTGGCAATGAACAGCGCGCCTGATGATCCGGTGGCTCAGTGGGTCGCCGGTGTCGATGAGGCTGGGCGCGGACCGCTGGCGGGGCCGGTCTGCGCCGCCGCGGTGATCCTGGACCCACTGGTGGTTCCGGCCGGCCTGGCCGATTCCAAGACCCTATCCGCGAGGCGGCGCGAGGCACTGGTGATGGCGATCGAGCAGCAGGCCCTGGCCTGGGCCATCGCCTGGGCCAGTGTCGCCGAGATCGATGCGATGAATATCTTGCAGGCCACTCTGCTCGCGATGCGCCGAGCTGTGCTGCAGTTATGCCCGCAGCCAGACCTCGTGCTGGTCGATGGGAACCGGCTGCCGACGCGGTTACCCGGTCCGGCCCGGGCCGTGGTTGGTGGTGATCGGCGCATCGCCGCCATCAGCGCCGCCTCCATTCTGGCCAAGGTGGCCCGCGATCGGCACATGCAGCGCTTGGAGGAGGTATTTCCCGGTTACGGTTTCGCCGGGCACAAGGGCTATCCGACCCGTGCGCACTTGGCGGCGCTGCGGCAACTGGGACCCTGCCCCGAGCATCGTCGCTCGTTTGAGCCAGTGCGCCTGCTTTTGGCTGGGGCGCCGCCCGCGGGGGCGTGAGGCGGGTGGCACCTCCGCGGAACTAGTCTACGGGAGTGGTGGCCATCTCGGCCGTGGGGTTGTCGGCGGCAGTGATTTGCCGGGCCAGATCGGCCAGGGTCAATGCTCCTAAGGCGCTGTTGCGGGCCTGCTCCAAGTGGGCCTCCAAGTCACGCATGACCGGGTGATAGGGGGGTGGCGGCGACTGCCAGTCGGCCTCGGTGTCGGCCCTGATCGCGTCCAGCAGGGCAGCGACCGACAGTTCGTCTGGGCTGCGGGCAGGCACGAAGCGGGATGGTTCGCCAGCGCTGCGGACGACCCAGTCGGCATCCTCCAATTGTTTCAACAGGTTTTGCACCAGCCCTGGTGGGGCGCCGATGGTCGCGGCTAGGGCCGCTGCCGTGGCGGGTGGGGAATCGCTATAGTGGCGGGTGGCGATCTCGGCGGCCAAGCCTAGTAGCAGGCGCTCGCGCAGGCGGTTGCTGAGGCGTATCTCGCGGGCGCCAGTCGCCTGATACGCGGGCTCTTGCGTGTAGAACGCGATGTGGGCCCCCAGGATCAGGATCATCCAGCCGATGTTCACCCAGATCATGAACAGGATCGGGATGGCGAGGCTGGAGTAGATCGCCGCATGCTGGGTGGACGTGGCGATGAAATTGGCAAACACGAAGCCGCTGCTCTGCCACAGTAGGCCGGCGGTCATGGCCCCGGTCAGCGCCGGTAGCAGGCGTACCCTGGTGTTGGGTACGTACATATAGGCGAATGCGAAGGCGAGGGTGATCAGCAGATAGGGGATCAGGCGCCGCGCCGTATTCAGCATGAACCCGAGCGGTTCGATGCGGATGATTTGCTGTACGAACTCGATATCGGCCAACGAGGCGGTCGCCCCAACGGCCGAGAAAAATAGCAGCGGCCCCACCGTCAACACGCTCAAATAATGGCTGAAGCGCTGGGAATAGGGGCGGGGCTTGTGGACATGCCAGATGTGATTGAAGGTGGCTTCGATCTTGGAGATCAGGGCGATGACCGAGTACAGCAGCATCCCCAGGCCGAGGGAGCCAAGGACGCGCACATTTGTATTATCGACAAAGGTAATCAGCGCCGCGGTGATCTCCTTGCCGGACTTGCCGAGCGGAGCCATGGCCTCCAACAACAGGGGCTCGATCTGATTGTGTACGCCGAAGCCCTTGAGTACCGAAAAGCTCACCGCCAGCAAGGGTACCAGCGACAGCAGCGTGGTAAAGGCCAGGCTGCTTGCCTGGACGTTCAGGTCGCCCCGGACGAGGTCGCGCATAACCGCCTGCAGCACCCGGCCCAGCGCCAGCAGGCGCGCCTGCCAAGGCTGTAGCCGACTGGGATCCCGAGACCAGAGGAGGCGTGACAGTGCGCGTTGGAGTTCAGTGACGGTAGTCATCGGGTTCCTCTGGCGAATGGTTTGCGTGCGCTTACCGGTGCCGCCTGACATGGGCGCCACCAGCCGCCGCGGGTCGAGCTGGCGGCGAACCGAACCCAGACCCGGCCGGTCCCAGCCGAATGCCCGCGTGGTTTCCCGCTGGCGGCGAGTGGGCTGTCCGCGCGAGTGCGGTGCCAGCGGCATATCGGCAGTCCTTGACGGCACCCCGGCCAGGGTTCCCGCTCAGCCTTTACCCAACCCATAGGACCCCGAGACGATGTCACTGATGAACCCGTTGCGGCGCGTTGCGCTCGCTGCCATTTGCCTGTTCGGCCTCGGTTGCAGCCTGGGCACGTTTGCCGAGGAGCTGACCCCAATGACGGAAACGCCGTGGGCGCCCGACTTCGATCTGGCCGGACCGGACGGAACCCGCCACCGGCTGGAGGCCCTGCGAGGAAAGCCAGTGATCCTGAACTTCTGGGCCACCTGGTGTCCGCCCTGTCGGGCCGAGATGCCGTCGCTGCAGCGAGCCTGGGAGCAGGTGGGCGACGAGGGCATCATGGTGATGGCGGTGAACGTCGGCGAGGAACTCGAAGACGTCCAGCGCTTTCTGGAACAACTGCCACTGGACTTCCCGTTACCAATGGACACCGACTCGAAGGTCACCCAGCGTTGGCCGCTGCGCGGGCTACCGACCACCTTCATCGTTGGTCCGGATGGACGCTTGGTCTACAAGGCGGTCGGTGAGCGCGAGTGGGATGATCCAGAGATCTTGGACCAGGTGCGGGCACTGAAGCGATGATCGGCGGCGTCCGCCCAAGCCCCGTCACCGGCCTGCCGGTGCCGCCGACCGGGATCATGGTGGCAGCGGACGAAAGCCGAGCGTCGCGGCCGCGGCCAGGTCTGCCTGCCGGATGCTGAGTACATGGACGCTGCCGGTGGGGGCTCCGCAGACCTGCGGACGCAGCATGCCATCGTTTCCGGTGTGGCTGGCGTAGATCTGAATGCCGGCGGCAGCCAGTGCCGCGACCGCGGCCCCCAGCGGCTCGCCCGAGTCCGTCTCACTGGCGAGAACCGTCGGCCCGGGCGACCTCGATCAATCGCCGGCCGGTATCCGCCGCCCCGGGCGGGCTGGCCGCTGCGGAACAGCCGACCAGTGCCAGCGCCAATAGGAATGGGAACGACAGGGACAGTTGCATAGGGCATCTCGGCCGGTCGATGCGGGTGGGCGTGTGGCGCTCAGGAGAGGCGGAAGGTCGGCTAGGATGGCAGCGTAATCGGTATCGCGCCTCAGGCGATGGCCGGAAACTCTGATGCCAGATGACGCAGGATTGACGGTCGCCTTCACGGCGGGCTGGCGGGAGGATCGCACGCGCGGTGACCGCCAGTGCGACGCCGAAGGCGGGCGTCAAGACCAGCTCAGATGGTATGAAAGCCGACAGAAATCACCTACGAAGCGCGCGGGTCTGGCGCTGCCGGGTCGCGACCGGTTACGACCAGCCCCAGCGGGGCCGGTCGCCGACGCTGGACCGCGGCGCCACGGTCATGACACACCAACGCCAAGGCACACAGGCTAACCCCGGTGGTCCTAGTTCGACAACAGCACCTTGCAATGGCTGGGCCGGGGCACGATTTCCCACTTCAGCCCAAGGCAATTAAGCCCAACGGAGCCAGCATGAGCAGCGTCCACCTAAGTGCCCCGGACATCGACCCGAAGGAGGTCGCCTACTTTGAGAATCTGGCCCACCGCTGGTGGGATGATCAAGGACCATTTTGGCCCTTGCACCGGCTCAACGCCTTTCGCGTCGCCTACATCCGCGAGCATCTGAGCCGCGCTTTCGGCCGCGATCCGGCCAGTGCGCAACCCTTGGCTGGGCTGCGCATCCTCGATATCGGCTGCGGCGGTGGTATCCTCAGCGAGTCGGTCGCCCGCCTCGGCGCGGAGGTCACCGGCACCGAGGTGGCCGAGAAGAACATTCGCGTTTCGCAACTGCATGCCGACTGGAGCGGGCTCGCTATCGACTATCGCCTGATCACCGCCGATGACTTGGCCGCCACCGGCGTGACCTTCGATGCGGTGTTGAACATGGAGGTGGTTGAGCACGTGGAACACCTGCCAGAATTCCTGGCCGCCTGTGGGCGATTGGTGCGGCCAGGGGGGTTGATGCTGATCTCCACCATCAATCGCACCCCGCTGGCTTGGCTAGTTGCCATCATCGGCGCCGAATACCTATTGCGCTGGTTGCCCCGCGGCACCCATCATTACCGCAAGCTGGTGCGCCCGGCAGAACTCATGGCCGGGGTCGGCGAGGGGTTTCAACTGCTGCAGCAGACCGGGGTGCGGATCAATCCATTTAACCGCGCCTTCGCCTACACCAGGTCGCTGGCGGTCAACTACATGATGCTGTTTCAGCGCGTGGAGGATGCGGCATGATCGTCGCTGTATTCGGTGCGACCGGTGGTACCGGCCGGCACGTGGTCGAGCAGGCCCTGGCGCAGGGTCACACCATCCGCGCCCTGGTCCGTGACCCGGCGCGATTGGCCGGACTGGCCGCCGGCAATGAGGCGCTGATTCTGATTCCGGGCGATGTTCGTGAGCCACAACCCGTCGCCGACTGTGTTCAGGGTAGCGAGGCCGTCATCTGCGTGCTCGGAACCCGTGGCGCGGCGACGCCGGTGGAGGCTGCCGGCACCGCGCAGATCCTTGCCGCGATGCAGGCACAGGGGGTACGGCGGCTGATCGCCGTCACCTCGATGGGCGTAGGGGACAGCATTGGACAGGTGCCGGCCTTCTTTCGTGTGCTGATGCGACTGACCCTGAAGCAGATCATGGCGGCCAAGGAAGAGCAAGAAACGCTGATCCGCGCCAGTGGCCTCGACTGGACCATCGTCCGTCCCGGCGGCCTCACCGACGGTGCTCCCACCGGCCAGTATCAGAGCGGTACCGATCGGGCCATCAAGGCCACCCGGGTCGCGCGTGCGGACGTGGCCGAGTTTGTCGTCCGCCAACTCAACGATCAGCAATATCTGCACCAGACCCCGGCCATCAGCTGATCCAACGCCTGCCGCTGTCCTGATGAAACTACTGGCCGTCATCCTTGGCGATCTGGTCTTGTTCGCCTTCGCCCTGTCCCAGGTTCTCAAGATGCGCCGACTGCGGGCGGAGCGGGCCGCGTCCCGCCGGGATGCCGGCATGGCGGCCGTGTCCGGGGAATCCGCGGGTCAGGACGAGGGTGACGGCGCGCAATCCGCTCCATAATCCAGGCGTTTACAGATAAAGGTGCTTGCGCTATTGTGGCCGGTTTGCTGACTCGCGTCCTGGTTGTCACTGGCACCTGCCTCCCTGGTGCTCAGTGATGGTCGACCGGTGACATGTTCCAGTGCCGTCGATGACCCTCATACGGCGGACCTGGCGAATCCAATCTGAAAGCCTGGCGACCGCCCACCCTGATCACCGGGTCTACCATACCGCGCTGCTCGCTCCTAGTCCTGCATGGTCAATCCATCCCTGCTTCTGCCTGGCCCGCTTGCCGCATCGGTATGCCTAGCGGCGCCTTGCCCCAAGCTGCCGGAGGGACCGCCCCGAGCCGTGGGTGCCGGCGGCAACCGTGGTGGCCGACACGGCCGGTTATTCAGCGGGTCGATCACCAGGCCCGTGTGGGGTCGTCGATGATGACTCGCGATGCCGCGGGCATACGCTTCGAGGTCGCCCCCGGTGGGGCCTTGCGCGGGCGTCTTCGGGTACCCGGCGACAAGTCCATCTCGCATCGCGCGGTGATGCTCGCCGCCCTCGCCGACGGCAGCACCGAGGTTAGTGGCTTTCTGGAAGGGGCCGACAGCCTGGCGACGTTGGTGGCGTTTCGCGCCATGGGGGTGCAGGCGGAGGGGCCACATAGCGGGCGGCTGCTGATCCATGGGGTCGGTCTCAATGGTTTGCGGGCCGCACCCGGACCCATGGATCTGGGCAACTCCGGCACCTCGATGCGACTGCTGGCAGGCTTGCTGGCCGGACAGACCTTCCCGAGCACCCTCACCGGCGATGCCTCGCTATCTCGCCGTCCGATGCGCCGCGTCACCGAGCCGCTGGCCACGATGGGGGCAGATATTCGCACCACTGCGGCGGGGACAGCACCGCTGCACATCATGCCAGTGCCCCGACTGGATGCCATCGAGTATGCTCTGCCGGTGGCTAGTGCCCAGGTCAAGTCGAGCCTGCTGCTGGCCGGTCTGTATGCCGACGGGATCACGGATATCACCGAGCCTGCGCCCACCCGCGACCATACCGAGCGCATGCTGCGCGCCTTCGGCTGGCCGGTGCAGACGAGCGGCAACCGGATTCGACTGGTGGGCGGGCAGCGCCTGCGGGCAGCGCCAATCGCGATTCCGGCCGACATCTCCTCGGCCGCGTTCTTTCTGGTCGGCGCTAGCATCGCGCCAGGGTCGGACCTGATCCTGGAGCAGGTGGGGATCAATCCGACCCGTGCCGGCATCCTGACCCTGCTGCAGGCCATGGGTGCGGACATCAGCATCGAGAATCCGCGCCAGTTCGGCGCTGAGCCGGTGGCCGATCTGCATGTGCGATCGGCCCCGCTGCGGGGGATTCGCATCCCGGAGGCGCAAGTGCCCCTGGCCATCGACGAGTTCCCGGCCCTGTTCATCGCTGCTGCCTGTGCCGATGGCGAGACCCTGCTCACCGGGGCAACCGAACTGCGGGTCAAGGAGAGCGATCGCATCGCGGTCATGGCCGCGGGCCTGGATGCGATCGGTGTCGTTGCCGAGCCCCGTGCCGACGGTCTGCGCATCGGCGGCCGCGGCGCCGCGGCGTTGCTCGGAGGCGGGCAGATCCACAGTCACGGGGATCACCGGATCGCCATGGCCTTCGCCATGGCGGCGCTGCGAGCCGCAGCGCCGATCCAGATCGAGGACTGCAGCAACGTGGGCACATCCTTTCCGGGCTTTGCCGACCTGGCAGTCGCGGCCGGGCTCGGCATCACCGAGGCATGCGCATGACGCCCGTGACCAACGCCGACGTGGAAGCCGGGTCGGAGCCCATAGCCGATGAGATCGCCACGCCGATAGCCGTTCAGGCGCAGTCAGTGCTGGTGATCTGTATCGACGGGCCGTCGGGGACCGGCAAGGGCACCATCGCGGCGCGGTTGGCAGCCCATCTCGGCTGGCATCTGCTCGACAGCGGCGCCCTCTATCGCACGCTCGCCCTGGCCGCGCGGCGGGCCGGGATCAGTTTCGACGACGGGCCGGCCTTGGGCCGGCTGGCGGCCGCCCTGTGCATCGGTTTCGATGGCGAGCGCGTGCTTCTGAATGGCGAGGACGTCACGGTCCTGATCCGCAGTGCTGCCGCAGGGGTGGAAGCCTCGCGCGTGGCGGTGCATGCGCCAGTGCGGCAGGCCCTGCTGGCGTGGCAACGGGCGGCCGCGCAACCACCGGGGTTGGTCGCCGACGGGCGCGACATGGGCACGCAGGTCTTCCCTGCTGCGGCGGTCAAAATCTATCTTGATGCAAGCCCCGAGGAACGTGCCCGGCGGCGCTATAAACAGTTGAAGGACAAGGGGATGGATGCTAACCTGCCCGACCTTGTCCAGGCCCTTCGGGAACGCGACACGCGGGATCGCGAACGCGCTCACAGCCCGTTGACGATCCCACCCGACGCGGTCGTGATCGATTCGACGCAGCGGTCCATCGAGGCCGTCTTCGCCCAGGCGCTGGAGGTGGTGCAGCGCGTCCTGCCCGGTCCTGATCCGACCATCTCCGATCGCACGGTCGCTGAGCGGTTGGCGGAATGACTCGCACTAGACCGACCAGCGGGCCTTGCGACGTGCGTCCGGTGTTCCCTCGCCCAGATCACCAGCGCCCGGACATGTGATGCGCGGGGCCCCTCGCCGGTGCCTTAACGCCCAGGTCCGAGGTTGCCAGGCAGCCCATGCGAGTACTGGCGGCAGCCACCGCGGTGGGCGCCGGCGAGATCGACCGGACAGGATTCACTCAGTCTGGCTGGCGCCGGCGCGCCAGCCTGTTTCATCAACGTAACCCCTCGGTGCGGAAAGGGGGCAGCGGCCGGGTATTCCGGTCTGCCCGTACGCGGGTGCGATGGCACCCGATTCCCGATCCCGGCGAGGTTTGGCGCGGACGCCAGGAACATCCCAACCCATGACCGAAAGCTTTGCCGAACTCTTCGAAGAGAGCCTGACCAATACCCAGCTGCAACCGGGGACCATCATCACCGGAGAGGTGGTGGCGATCACGCCTGATGCCGTCATCGTCAATGCCGGCTTGAAGTCCGAGGGCATCATCCCGCGTAATCAGTTCATCGCCGCCGATGGTAGTCTGGAGGTCGCAATCGGCGACGAGGTGGAGGTCGCCCTCGACGCCGTCGAGGATGGCTTCGGCGTTACCCGGCTGTCGCGGGAAAAGGCCAAGCGCTTCGCTGCCTGGGATGCGCTGGAGCACGCCTTCGATGATGGGGAGACGGTCAAGGGCATCATCAACGGTAAGGTCAAGGGCGGGTTCACGGTGGAACTTGGCAATGTCCGTGCCTTCCTGCCGGGATCACTGGTCGATGTGCGCCCGGTTCGGGACACCGCCTACCTTGAAGGCAAAGACCTCGAGTTCAAGGTGATCAAGCTCGATCGCCGCCGCAATAATGTGGTGGTATCCCGCCGCGCGGTCGTCGAAGAGGAATACAGCGCCGAGCGCGAGGCCCTGCTGGAGCGGCTCGAGGAGGGGCTCGAACTCAAGGGCGTGGTCAAGAACCTCACTGACTATGGCGCGTTCCTCGATCTCGGAGGGATCGACGGCCTGCTGCACATCACCGACATGGCCTGGCGGCGCGTCAAGCACCCCTCCGAGGTGGTCGAGATCGGCCAGGAGATCATGATCAAGGTGCTCAAGTTCGATCGCGAGCGCCAGCGGGTCTCGCTCGGGTTGAAGCAGATGGGCGAGGATCCCTGGGTGAATATCTCACGGCGCTATCCTGAGCATGCGCGGGTCTTCGGTAAGGTCACCAATATCGCCGACTATGGCTGTTTCGTGGAGATCGAAGAAGGGGTCGAGGGCTTGGTGCACGTCTCCGAGATGGACTGGACCAACAAGAATATTCATCCCAGTAAGGTGGTCTCGGTGGGTGACGAGGTCGAGGTCATGGTGCTCGACATCGACGAGGACCGCCGCCGTATCTCGCTGGGCATCAAACAGTGCCAGATGAATCCCTGGGACGAATTTTCCGCCAATCACAAGAAGGGCGATCATGTCTCCGGGCAGATCAAGTCGATTACCGATTTCGGTATCTTCATCGGCCTCGACGGCGGCATCGACGGGCTGGTGCACTTGTCGGACATTTCTTGGGACGAATCCGGCGAAGAGGCCCTGCGCCGTTACAAGAAGGGCGACCTGCTGGAAACCGTGGTTCTCTCGGTGGACCCCGAGCGCGAGCGCATCTCCCTGGGGGTGAAGCAACTCGACAAGGACCCCTTCTCCAGCTTCGTGGCCCTGCACGAGAAGGGCAGTATCGTCACCGGCACCATCCTCGAGGTGGACGCCAAGGGTGCCAGCGTGCAATTGGCCGATGGCGTGGATGGCTACCTGCGCGCCTCGGAGATCTCCCGCGATCGGGTCGAGGATGCCCGTTCCGTGCTCAAGCCGGGCGAGGAGGTCGAGGCCAAGTTTGTCGGTGTCGACCGCAAGAATCGCAGCATTTCCCTCTCTATCAAGGCTAAGGACTTTGCCGACGAGCAGGCTGCCATCAAAGGCTATGCCCGCGAGGCCCAGGCCGGTACCTCTACCCTCGGCGATCTGCTCAAGCAACAGCTCGAAGAGGCCGCCAAGGATTGAGTAGCCGCGCCTGCGCAGACCGGCCCGGGCAGCAACATGCAGTGCCGTCAGGGTTGCCGGTCTTGCGAGGGACGGGCGCACCTGCCGGATGGGTGCTCCGGTTCAGCCGTAAGCCCGGTCCGCGGGGTCGGCCCGCAGCGACCCCTCTGGATGCAGCGCCCCGGCCAGCATTGGGCACGGTGTCAGGTGTAACCCTAGGTCCCAGAACGAATCGAGGCCCCGAGGAGCGCCCGGATCAGCGCTGAATTCGGCCTCGGGATCAGCCGCCCCGGCGGCCGCGCGGTGGGCCGGGTTCGCGACCGACGGTTGGGAACCCACTTCCGCCGTCCAAGCCCGGAGTTCGGTTGCGGGGCGACGTCGGGACAGGCGCCGGTGACCGGGCTCTTTGGCGATGACCGGAAACTTTTATGCCAGGTGACCCAGGCCAGATGACGCAGGATTGACGTTCGCCCTCAAGGATGGCTCGCGGGAGCAGGGTAAGCGCTGTGACTGCTAGTCCGACGCCGAAGGCGGGCGTCAAGACCAGTCGGCTGGTATGAAGGTTTAGAGAAATCGCCTGACCCTGTTAGCTGATCTTATGCTCCCGGGGGATTGGCTGTATGCCGCCCGCTACCGTCGCGGTCAATGCCGTTCGTGCCATCGCTGCCGTTCCATTGCCGCTATCCACATGCCCCAACCTGTCGATCCGGCCAGCCGGCCGGGCACGTCCTGGCATTGCAGGCCTACCGCTATGATGAAATCCGAACTCATCGAGGCCCTGGCGCGGGAGCAAAGTCATCTGGCCTACAAGGACGTGGAACTGGCTGTGCGTTGCATCCTGGAGCAGATGAGCGCGGCCCTTGCCGCTGGCGAGCGGATCGAGATTCGCGGCTTCGGCAGTTTTTCGCTGCACTATCGGCCGCCGCGGGTTGGGCGCAACCCCAAGACCGGCGATGCCGTCGCCCTGACCGGCAAATACGTGCCTCATTTCAAGCCCGGCAAAGAGCTGCGTGATCGGGTCAACGATGCCTATCAGGCCGAGTTTGCGGCCGTCGAGGAGGCGATGCCACCGGTGAAGGTGGCGGCGGGCGGCCACTGAGCCAGCCCCGGTCGTTCAGGTTTGCGCGAACAACCCCCGGTGCGTTTCTCAAGCCTCGCTGACTGGCTGCGCTGGCAGGAGACGCTGCATCCAGCCGGTATCGAACTGCGCCTGGAGCGGGTTGCCTCGGTGTGGGCGCGGCTGTTCCCTGTGCCAGGCCGGGCGGGCACGCCTGGCGCGTTTCCCTGTCCGGTCATCAGCGTCGGCGGTACCAACGGTAAAGGATCTTGCGTCGCCTATCTGGAGGCCTGGTATCAGGCGGGTGGCTATCGTACCGGCGCCTATACCTCGCCACATCTGCTTCGCTACAACGAGCGCATCCGCATCGCTGGGGTGGAGATCGCGGATGGCGACCTCTGTGCCGCCTTTGCGCGAATCGATGCCGCTCGCGGCGAGACCCTGTTGACCTATTTCGAGTTCGGTACGCTCGCGGCGCTGGACCTCTTCGTGCGCGCCGGGATCGAAGTGGCGATCCTGGAGGTCGGGCTCGGCGGCCGCCTCGATGCCGTCAATATCATCGACGCCGACTGTGCCCTGGTGACCATGATCGGTCGCGATCACACCGCCTGGCTGGGCGAGGCGCCGGACCAGATCGCCTTCGAGAAGGCCGGTATCTTCCGCCCTGGCCGTCCCGCCATCATCGGGCAGCGCGAGCCACCGCCGCGGTTGCGTGCGCGTGCCGCGGAGATCGGGGCGACGATCTACCAACTGGGACAGGAGTTCGACTGGTCGGCACAGCCGGCGCAATGGACCTGGCGCGGTCCGACCGGCAGCGAGCGTGCGGCGTTGCCGCCGCCGGCCCTGCGGGGGCGTATTCAGTACGATAATGCTGCTGCCGCCCTGTGTGCGGTGCACTGTCTGCAGCGGCGCCTGCCGGTGCCGGTGAGTGCGCTTCGCCAGGGCCTGCATCGGGTGCGCCTGGAAGGGCGTTTTACAGTCTTGCCCGGGCGCCCGACCCTGATCCTCGATGTCGCCCACAATGCCCAGGCGGCTGCCGCACTGGCCGACAACCTGGCCGCCTTTCCCTGTCGGGGGCGTCGGCATGCCCTGTTTGCCCCTCTGGCCGATAAGGATGCGGTGGCGATCAGCGCGGCGCTGGCACCACTCATTCAGCAATGGCATCTGGCACCGGCCCCGGGTCCGCGTGGATTGCCCGGGGACGCCCTGGAAGCGGCGGTGCGAGTCGCGGTGCCGGCGGTGGCGCCGCTGTGCTATCCGGATCTTCAGACCGGCCTGGCCGGGGCCATCGCGGCGGCGGCGGCCGATGATCTGGTGCTCGTATTCGGCTCCTTCGTGACCGTGGAGGCGGCCCTGCGCTGGCGTTCCGACTGAGGCTGCGCCATTATCCATCGCGTTGCCAGCGGCCTGTATAATCGGGGCCCATGGCAGCAGCAGCGACACATGGGGGGAGAGAACGGGATGGATGAGGCAGGTAAGAAACGCTTGGTCGGGGCCGCGGTAGTGATTGCGCTCGCGGTGATTTTTGTGCCCATGCTGCTGGAAGAGGGGACCGACGATGGCCTCGGCGACCCAATCCACATCCCCGCACGCCCAGCGCTCGACAGCGATGCCCAGGCGGCGCTAGAGGACGCCCTGGAGGCGGCTGAAGAAGATCTGGTGTTGCCGCTGCCGGCGCCGGAGCCGCCTGGGATCGAGCCCGAGATCGACGTCGCTGCCAGTTCTGCAACAGGGCCGATTTCCGATGACCCGGCCGCGGCCACCGGGACCGGGCCTAACCAGACTGCGCGCCCAGCCGCCGTGCCATCGGCCGCAGCGGCGTCGGGAACCGGTGACCGACCCGCGACTGCCGGCAACGCCGCGCCCGCCGCTGCCAGCGGCAATCAGACTGCCGCGGGGCCGCGCCCGGTACCGCCCGGGGCACAGTCCTGGGTGGTCCAAGTAGCCAGCGTGCGACAGCCGGAGGCTGCACGTCGGCTCCAGGACGAATTGCGCGGCAAGGGCTACCCAGCCTTCGTCGAGCAGGCCGAGGTCAATGGTCTGACCTGGTATCGGGTCCGGGTTGGCCCCGAGGTCGACCGTGCCCGGGCCAACGATGTCTCGGCCCGGATCACCCGCGAGACGGCGCACAAGCCCCTGGTTCAGCGTTACCAATAACTGGATCGGTGCGACATCCGCATCCGACGACGCCAAGCCCAAGCCATCCATGATCATCCCGGCAGTCCCATGATCCTGATCGACTATGTCATCCTCGCCATCATCGCCATCTCGGCGCTGATCGGACTGGCGCGGGGCCTGATCCGCGAGGTCATCTCGCTCGGGGTCTGGTTGCTCGCGTTGCTGGCCGCCTGGCTGTTCTACGAGCCGGTCGCGGTCCAGTTGGCGCCGCTGATCTCCACCCCTTCGTTGCGGATCGGGGTGGCGGTGCTGATCCTGGTGCTGGGGGTACTGTTGGCCGGGGCAGTGGTCGCCTTTCTGCTGACCCTGCTGGTCGAGAAGACCGGGCTAACCGGGACCGACCGCGTGCTCGGTCTCGCCTTCGGTGCTGGCCGTGGCGCGCTGGTGGTCGCCCTGCTGGTCTTTCTCGCCTCGCTGACACCACTGACTCAGGACCCCTGGTGGGAGGAGTCCAGACTGCTCGCGCAGTTTCAGGGGCTTGCCGGCTGGCTGTTGGCACAGGTGCCACCTGAGCTGACTGAGCGCGTCCAGTCGCTGTAGTCTCGATCGCGCCCGCCCGTGGCGACCGCTGCGGCGACCGCGCCCCCCCCGCCATTCCGTATCGACCTGTTCCCGGTCATCGATCGCTGCCGACCAGGCTTGGTCGCCCGGCGCCGATCCGCTATGCTCCCGAGTTCGGTCAGGTCGCCCCTGCGGCAATCATTGCCGGCAGTGAGGTTCAGCATGTGCGGCATCGTCGGTATCGTCGGCAAGTATCCGATCAATCAGTTTCTGTACGACGCCTTGCTCGTACTCCAGCACCGCGGCCAGGATGCCGCCGGTATCGTTACCAGCGAGCGTGAGCGTCTGCACATGCGCAAGGACACCGGGCTGACCCGCGATGTCTTCCGCACCCGCCATATGCTGCAGTTGCGCGGCACCATGGGGATTGGCCATGTGCGCTATCCCACCGCCGGGGTCTCCTGTTCCGCTGAGGCGCAGCCCTTCTATGTGAACTCGCCCTATGGCATCGTGCTGGCCCATAACGGCAATCTCACCAATGCCGAGGATCTCACCCGCGATGTCTATGTCGATGATCTGCGGCATATCAATACCGAGTCGGATTCCGAGATCCTGCTCAATGTCGTGGCCCATGAATTACAGGTGCAGAACAAGCTCCGCATCGACGAAAACGATATCTTCCGCGCCGTCGAAGGGGTGCACCGGCGCTGTCGCGGCGGCTATGCTGCGGTGGCCATGATTCCCGGCTTCGGGGTCTTCGGCTTCCGCGATCCCAATGGCATCCGGCCCATCGTCTACGGCAAACGAGAGACCGATGCTGGCACCGAGTACATGATTTCCTCGGAGAGCGTGGCGCTCGATACACTGGGGTTCGAACTCATCGCCGATGTTGGCCCCGGCGAATGTGTGCTGATTACCAGCGACGGCCGTCTCTATACCCAGCAATGCGCCCCACAGCCGGTGCTCTCGCCCTGCATCTTCGAATTTGTCTATTTCGCCCGGCCGGACTCCATTATCGATAATATTTCCGTGCACAAGGCGCGCTCCCGCATGGGCAAGAAGCTAGCGGCCAAGATCCGCCGGGAATGGTCCAATCACGACATCGATGTAGTCATCCCGGTGCCTGACACCAGCCGCACCGCGGCATTGCAATTGGCCAATGCCCTGGGAATTCCCTACGCCGAGGGCTTCATCAAGAACCGCTACATCGGGCGGACGTTCATCATGCCGGGGCAGAAGGTGCGTAAGAAATCGGTACGGCAGAAGCTCAACGCCATCGACCTGGAGTTTCGCCGCAAGAACGTCCTGCTAGTGGACGATTCCATCGTGCGTGGAACCACCTCGCAGCAGATTATCCAGATGGCCCGGGATGCCGGTGCAAACCGGGTCTATTTCGCCTCCGCGGCCCCGCCGGTGCGCTATCCCAACGTCTACGGGATCGATATGCCGGCGGCCAGTGAACTCATCGCTCATGGTCTTAGCGAGGCCGCGGTGGAGCGCGAACTCGGGGCCGACCGGCTCATCTTCCAGGACCTCGCGGACCTGATCGAGGCGGTGCAGAAGAAGGGTAAGAGCCTGGTGGACCGCTTCGAGGCCTCGGTCTTCGACGGGGTCTATATCACCGGCGATGTGACCCCGGAATATCTGCTGGAACTGGAGCGGATGCGCGGCGATCACGCCCGCCGCCAGGGTTCGCGCAGCGAGGAGACCATCATCGAACTCTATAACAATGCCTGAGCCCCGGCTGCTGCTGCTGCGGTGATGTGCCGGTCTTGCCGCGCATCCCGCCCGGTGGTTCCGCTTCCTCCCGCATCCGCGCAAGCGGACGCGTCTATGACCGCGCACCGCGGCGCCGAGAATATTCCGCATGAGCGATCCTGATCCAGCAGCCGAGGCGATGGCTGCGGTGACCCCGGGTTTTGCCACCCAGGCGATCCGTACCGGCCATCGGCGCACCGCCGAGGGCGAGCATTGCGAGCCGATCTTTGCCACCTCGAGTTTCGTCTTTGCCAACGCCGCCGAGGCCGCGGCCCGGTTCAGCGGAGAGTTAGTCGGCAATATCTATTCGCGCTTCACCAACCCCACCGTGCGCGCCTTCGAGGAACGGCTAGCCGCGCTGGAGGGGGGCGCGGTCGCGGTCGCGACCGCCTCCGGCATGGCGGCGATCCTGGTCACCTGCCTGGGTCTGCTGCGCAGCGGCGATCACATCGTCGCCTCGCGCAGTATCTTCGGCAGTACCACCATGCTGTTCGACAAATATCTGACCCGCTTCGGGATCGAGACCAGTATGGTGGACCTGACGGCGTTGTCGGCCTGGGCCGCGGCGATCCGTCCCAATACCCGTCTGCTGTTCGTCGAGACCCCGTCGAATCCACTCACTGAGATGGTTGCGATCGCACCGCTCGCTGACCTGGCCCATGCCCATGGCTGTCTGCTGGTGGTGGACAATTGCTTCTGCACCCCGGCCCTGCAGCGGCCGTTGGCGTTGGGGGCGGACCTAGTGATCCATTCCGCGACCAAGTATCTGGACGGGCAGGGGCGGGCCGTGGGCGGGGCCGTGGTCGGCGATGCGCAGCAGGTGGGCGAGGAGATCTTCGGCGTGGTGCGCACCGCCGGCCCCTGTCTCAGCCCCTTCAATGCCTGGCTGTTCCTGAAGGGGCTGGAGACCTTGGAACTGCGGATGCTGGCCCATTCCGCGGCGGCCCTGACCTTGGCGCATTGGTTGCAGCAGCATCCAGCGGTGGCGCGGGTCTATTATCCTGGGCTGGCTTCCCATCCGCAGCATGCGCTAGTGGGGCCTGACGCGGTTGGGTTCTCGGCCGGTTCCGTGGTCGGCTCTGCTGCTGGCGCCACTGGTGAACGCGCCGTGGCCGGGCTGCCGCCGCAACAGCAGCGGGCCGGCGGTGGCATCCTGGCGTTCGAGGTCCACGGCGGGCGGGCCGCTGCCTGGCAGGTCATCGATGCCACCCGCCTGCTCTCCATCACCGCCAATCTGGGTGATACCAAGTCCACCATCACCCATCCTGCCAGCACGACCCATGGCCGCCTGTGCTCGGACGCGCGGGCGGCGGCCGGCATCGGTGAGGGGCTGCTCCGCATCGCGGTCGGCCTAGAGACCGTGGCCGACCTGCAGGCCGACCTGGCTCGTGGCCTTGATGCGCTGTAAACGCCAGACCCGCAGCCGCCACCTGGCCGCGTGCTGCAGCCGAACCGACGCCGGGCCCCCGCAAGGTGGCCGGATCGGAGCCTGGGCTGGGGATCGATGCGGGGGCGGTACCGGTGGGGTAGGGCACTGACGCGGATGGTGCGAATGGCCACCTCCCGGTTCGTTCCCGGTCAGCGCTGGTTCTCCGAGACCCAGCCCGAACTCGGCCTGGGGCTGGTGGATGTGGTCGCCAACCGGCGCGTGCGGTTGCAGTTTCCGGCCACGGGCGAGCAGCGCGTCTATGCCGTCGATGCGGCACCGTTGCGCCGTGCCCGCTTCGCGGTTGGGGAATCGGTTCGCGCCGTCGACGGGCGCGGTCTCGCCATCAGTACACTGGAGGAGACCGCCGGGCTGATCCGCTATCGGGGCCATGATGCCGCCGGTTATGAGTGGATCATGGCGGAGGCCGAACTGGATGCACAACTGCGGCTGGACCGCCCGCCGCAGCGGTTTCGCACCGGGTCGATCGATGCCGCGCACTGGTTCCAACTGCGCATGCAGACCTGGGAATGGCTGGCACGGGCGGCCGCCGCGCCCGCGCGCGGGCTGGTCGGAGCGCGCATCCAGCCGGTGGCGCATCAGCTCTACATCGCTGCCGAGGTCGCCGATCGCTATGCCCCGCGGGTATTGCTTGCCGACGAGGTGGGGCTCGGCAAGACCATCGAGGCCGGCCTCATCCTGCACCGCCTGCTCCTTGCGGGCCGGGTGCAGCGGGTGCTGATCCTGGTGCCGGAGCCCTTGCTGCACCAGTGGCTGGTGGAATTGCTGCGCCGCTTCAATCTCGCCTTTGTCCTGTTCGATGCCGAGCGCCTCGCTGCCAGCCGGCCGGAAGCCGACCCGGACCAGCCCGCGGGCAGCCTGACCGGTAATCCCTTCGAGGATGCCCAGCAAGTGCTCTGTCCGCTGGAGCTGCTAGCCGATCCGGCCCATGCGGCGGCGGCTGTGGCGGCGCCCTGGGACCTGCTGATCTGCGACGAGGCCCATCATCTGACCTGGACCCCGGCAGGCGCCAGCCCAGCCTACCAGTTGGTTGCTGCCCTGGCCGCCCGCACCCCGGCCGTCCTGCTGCTGACCGCAACCCCGGAGCAGTTCGGACGCGCCGGCCATTTCGGCCGTCTGCGGCTGCTCGATCCGCGCCGCTTCGGTGATTATCAGGCCTTCCTGGATGAGGAAGCGGCCTATGCCCCGGTGGCCGAGATCGCGATCCGATTACTGGCGTGCCAGCCGCTGACGGCGGCGCAGCAGGCGCAGCTCGGTGCCTGGCTGGGCGCCTGGCTGGGCGAGGGCGCTGGGGCGAACGCCGGGGCGGAACAGGATCTCCTGGTTGCCCGCCTGTTGGATCGGCACGGCACCAGCCGGGTGCTGTTCCGCAATACCCGCGCCGCCATCGCCGGGTTTCCGGGGCGTACCCTAGCCGCGCTAACCTTACCGCGTCCGCCCGGCTATCTGGCCCCAGACGAGGCCGCGCTCGGGGCGCTGGCGGGGGCAGGGGGGGCGGTGGGCGGTGCGGCCGACTGGGTCACGCGCGATCCACGCATCCCCTGGCTGATCGCGCTGGTGCGCCGATTGCGTCCGGCCAAGCTGGTGCTGATCTGCCGGCAGACCGGGACGGTGCTCGACCTGCGCCGCGCCCTGCAGCAACAGGCCGGGCTGCAGGCGGCGGTCTTCCATGCCGGGATGACGATCGTCGAGCGCGATCGCGCCGCCGCCTTTTTTGCCGATCCCGATGACGGCACCCCGCTGTTGCTCTGCTCGGAGATTGGCAGCGAGGGGCGCAACTTCCAGTTCAGCCAGCACCTGGTGCTGTTCGATCTGCCGCTGGAGCCGGAACTGCTGGAGCAACGCATCGGGCGCCTCGACCGCATCGGTCAGCACGGGACCATTACCCTGCATGTACCCGTGCTGGCCGCTGGCCCCGGTGCCACCCTGCAGCGCTGGTATGCCGAGGCCCTGGATGCGTTTAGCGCCCCCTGTCCGGCGGCCGGTGCCGTCTATGCACAGTTGGGCGAGCAGTTGCGCGCGCTGTTGGCCACGCAAGTGCAGGCATTGATCGAACCATCGGCGACTGCGGGGGCGCCCCCGGCGGCGCTGACGGCCCTGCTGGAGACAGCAGCGGCATTGCGACGGACCCTGGCCGAGCAGTTGGCGGCGGGCAGCGACCGGTTGCTAGAACTGGGCTCCTGTCGGCCGGGACCTGCCGCCGCACTAGTGGCGGCGATTGCGCGCCAGGACCAGGACCCGGCCCTGCCGGCCTATCTGCGTGCGTTCTGGGATGCCTGGGGCATCGAGCATGAACCTGGTCCCGGCGGGGCGATCATCTTGCGGCCCGGGCCGCAGATGCATCAGGAAGAGTTCCCCGGGCTGCCCGCCGAGGGCCTGACCGCGACCCTCGACCGCGCCGATGCACTGGCTCACGAAGACCGCGCCTTCCTGACCCTCGAACATCCGCTCGTGCGCACCGGCATGGAGTTGGTCATTGGCTCGACGCTGGGC
The DNA here is from genome assembly GCA_007693535.1 of Chromatiaceae bacterium. Lineage (GTDB taxonomy): Bacteria > Pseudomonadota > Gammaproteobacteria > Chromatiales > Chromatiaceae > Lamprobacter. The sequence continues at coordinate 40,312 of REDK01000093.1, read as the reverse complement.
ACCACCGCGCTGCTGCTAGCCCGTGATCCGCGTCTGACCCCCGGCGCCCTGTTGCTGGAGCTGATCTATTGCTCGCACTGTCCGGCCCCGCCGGGATTGCAGGTTGGGCGTTTCCTGCCGCTGGCCCCGGTGCGGCTGCTGCTCGACGAGCGCGGGCGGGCACGCGATGACATCGATCCCGAGCGTCTGGGCAGCAAATGTTTGCGCGGCAATCGGCGTCTGACCGGCGCCCTGATCGCGGCCAAGGGCACTGCGGTGACCGCGATGCTGGAGGCCGCCGAGCCCCTGGTCGCGCGCGCCACCACCGAACTGGTGGCCGGGGCACGCCAGCGTATGACCCGCTTGCTGGAGGCTGAGCAGGCGCGCCTGGTGGCCTTGCAAGTGGTCAATCCGGCGGTGCGGCCGGAGGAGATCGTCGCCCTCCAGCAGCAGCGCGATGACCTGACCGCGGTCCTCGGTCGCCTGCACTTGCGCCTGGATGCGTTACGGCTGATCGCCTTTGCATGAACCTGAGCATGGGACGGTCGTGCTGGCCCCACCGACGCTGAGCGCGGCCGCGCCGGGTGCGGGCCAGCGCCGGACGGCGCGGCCCCGACGCCAGCCCGTGGGCAGCACATCCATCCGATTCAGCGATGACCAAGCATGACCACCAGCAAACTCAGATCGGCGCCGACGCTGGCGTTGATGATCAATCCCTCGGTGCAATCAAGGACCAAGCGCGTGAGTCTTCCCCATCTCGAGGTCCGACAGCGGACCCCCCGCAACCTCCGCCGGCCGACCCCGTTGCTATTCGTTCATGGTGCCTATGTCGGCGCCTGGTGCTGGGATGAGCATTTTCTGCCCTGGTTTGCCGACCGCGGCTATCGCGCCAGTGCCTTGAGTCTGCGAGGCCATGGCGGTAGCAGTGGCCGCGAACGGCTCAACTGGCTGAGCCTCCGCGACTATGTGGCCGACCTGGAAGAGGTGGTTGCGGACCTGCCGCGGGCACCGGTCCTGATCGGCCATTCCATGGGTGCGCTGGTGATCCAGAAGTATCTGGAGCGCCATAGCGCGCCGGCCGTGGTGCTGCTCGCGCCGGTGCCACCGAGTGGCCTGATGGCCATGAACTGGTGGGTTGGTCTGACCCGCACCGAACTGGTCCATGATCTCTGGCTGGTGCAGGCCGGCGCCTCTCAATGCGCCAGTTTTCAGCGCTTGCGCGATGCCCTGTTTTCGCGTGCCTTACCGGATGCCGAGGCCAAGCGCTTTCTGGGACAGATGCAGGGGGAATCCAAGCGCGCCCTGTGGGATATGAACGGCTGGGACCTGCCGGTGCTGCCCCGACACCTGCCGCCGAGCCTGATTATGGGCGCTGGCAACGATGCGCTGGTGCCGCGCTTTGCACTCGTGGAGACCGCCCGTGCCTTCGACTGCGAACCGGAATGGATCGACGGGATGGGCCACGTCATGATGCTGGAACCGGCCTGGGAGCAGGTCGCTGCCCGCCTTGATGCCTGGCTGCTGGCCCAAGGTCTGTGAAGCCTCCCGCGTGAGCAGGACCGCCATGGCACCCGCCGGCGCCGTTCGCGGATTGACTGCCCAGCTGCCGGTTAGCCAGAGCGCTGGTCGAATCTGGTGGCCGGCCTGGGGCTGAGTGATACCATCAGGCGGCGTTTCGTTGCTACTCCGGCAGGGGCAGACCGATTGGGCCGAGGCTGCCCACCGTCGCGATCACGCCCCTTCGCGAGTGCCCGGATCTGGCCATGGCCGTGATGAACCCGGCAGCCGAGCCCGAGCCGCACGAGCCTGCTCCACCGCAGGAATATCGATCTTGAATTCGGCCAACTCCCGGTCGATCGCCGCCAGCGCGGTGCGCGTCTCCTCGCTCGGACGGCGTCGGTGCCGCAGCGCGACGCGGCGGCGCTCACACACCAACGTACGCGCCATGTCAACGCGCGTCGTGGCAGCTGCTGCCGCAGCGGTGGCCGGCCCAATGCCCGCGCTTATCCTGGCTCCGGTCTGCATCTCGGCACGCCAGCCGCGGCCGGCGTTGCGCTGATTAGCTGGTTGCTTGCGAGTCATAATCCACTCCGTCGCTGATGTGAACATCCGGGTGCAGCCCGCCTGCTCGCTTCGCGGGTGGCCGGCGTTGGTTCGCCAGCGCACCGACCCGTCGGTTGATCGTTGCTATCGTCAAGGTGGCGTCGCGTTACGCAATCTCAGCGCAACGGGCGCATCCTCCGTCGCAATAACCAACAACGGGTGAATAGAATGAACAAGCTGCTCATCGTGATCGTGGTGCTGCTGATGACCAGTGCCGGATTGTCTGGATGCAATACCATCGAAGGTGCCGGGCGGGATATTCAACAAGGTGGAAAGGCGGTCAGCGAAACGGCCAAGGAGGTCAAGCGCGATCTGTAACCGCCAGCCGAGCGTCCGGTCCCATTCCGGGTATGATATGTCGGCTCAGTTATTCGCTGTCTTGGCCGTTCACCCCGGCGTGTGTGCCGGGGCCAGGCCCAAGGACTGCCAATTTGCCGGCAGCACGCGCTCGCTGTTGTAGCTGGAACATGTCACTAGGGAGACGCTGAAGGATTCAGCGTCTCCGCAGCGAACCGGCGCCGGATCGAACTGATCCTAGTTCTACTTGTAATGCGCTCGGAAGGCCGCTGCCGAATCCTTGAAGGCAGTCCACAGGTTATCCGCCTCGCCCTTTACCCGCTGCCACGCGCCGTCACTTGCAGATCTCACCTCCTCAAGCTTGTTTTCGCTGTTGTCGCGCTGTGCCCGCAGCCCCGCCAACTGCGATTGGAACTCCGCGCGCGCGTTTGGCTGTACCGCATCCGCCCGCGCCTCCATCGCATCGATCTCGGTGGTCCATTCATCGATCTGCAGCTTCATGCTCGCCAAGTATTCATCTCGGGTTGACATCGGGGTCATCTCCTGGTGGCAGTTTGGGAACCGGCGTAGGGCCGGCGAGTGAGGATCGCCCCCGCTGCAGTCGCGTCGTGACAGCTGAGGTGATCACAGCCGACAGGGTAGCTGGCCATGCGTGCCGGGTCTGTTCGCTACAGCACAGATGGCGATCGCACGGGGGCTGCGGTCGCGCCGGCGATTCTGCTGCAATGCTCGCGAGCACCCGCTCAACCGGTCTTGAGCAGTTCCCGCAATTGCGCGATGGCCGCATTGGCACGGGAGAGATAGGACGCCATGACCAGCGAGTGATTAGCCATCGGGCCAAAGCCGGTGCCGTTCAGGATCAGTGGGCTCCACAGGGTATCCTGGGTATTCTGCAACTCGCGGTTGATTTGCTGGAGCGACACCAGCGCGTTCTTTTTTTCGAGCACCGGGGCGAAGTCAATCGTCATCGCTTCCAGCGTATGCAGCAGCGCCCAGGTATAGCCGCGGGCCTCGAAGAAGACATCGTCGATCTCGAGCCACGGGGTCTTGGTCTCGGCTTGCGCCGGGGTCGGCGTCGATTGCCCGGCCTCCGGCTCGCCGGCCAGATCCGTGTTGAGATGAGACTGACCAACGGCGTAGGACAGGCGCTGCGCTAGGCTGCCTAGGCGCTTTTCGACGGCTCCCAGATAGGTGGCGAGGTTGTCGGCGCGCGCAAAGAAGTGGGCGCCGGTCTGCCCCTTCTCCGAGAGCCGCTCGAGGTAGCTGTGGAGCGCCTTGCGCCCCGCGCGGTACTCGGATTCGGTGGATGGCAGCATCCAGGAGTCGGCGTTGTAGTTGAACTGTGGCTGTGCCACTTCCAGGTCCTTATCCTCGACCGATTGGGACTGGGCCCGGCTGAAGTCGCTGCGCAGCGCCAGGGCCAGGTCTCGCAGCGCGGTCAACGCACCAAACTCCCAGTTCGGGATATTGTCGAGATAGACCCCCGGCGGCATCAGGTCATTCCTCAGGTAGCCGCCGGGTTTCTTCAGCAATGTGTCGGCGATGCGGATCGCAACCGCGGTGGTCAGCGTACCGGTCAGTATTTGCGTAGCGTCGTCGTGCAGCATTGCCAGGGCCTCGGCGCGGACGTCGAACCGGCCCGGCGAGCGCGACCAGATCAGCCCGAGTACGATCACGATGACCAGATACGTCACCAGGAAGAGCCCGGCAGTCCAGAGCCAACCTCTTTCCTTCCATGTCCGCGGATCGTAGTATTTGAAGACGTTGGTGACGGTCTTGGTGAGTGCGGACTCGCCGAGTGCCAATGCCTTTCCGTTCATCGGATGCTCCAGCCGCCGATGCGATTGCATCGGCAGCGATCGGTTGCCTTCAATGGGTCCTGGGCACGAACAGTAGCGACGTTCCCAGTCTGATGGCAGCCCAGCCAGCCCAGATCGGCAAGTAAAAGGTCCGCGCATCGGCCAGGTTCAGTGTCAGTTGGCCGCGCTGAACCTGGTCGGTTGGTTTGGTACCGCTGAAGCGGCCGTGCGCGAAACCCAAGCCGCCAGCCGGGATCATTGCAATAACCAAGAGGTCTGAGCCGATTCATTGCAAGACCCGGGGGATCAGCGGAGTTGTTGGGTTGCGACCTAGCCAACGGTGATGGCCGAGAGCCCACTCAGCAACCCGAAGGCGGTGAGTAGCCACAACACGACGGCGATGACGACGACGATGTTCAGGATGCGCTTGATCTTGCCATCCATCGGGATATAGTCGTTGATCAGCCATAGGCCGACACCGACGACGACCAGGGTAATGATAAGATTGATGAGCGGCATGGGAGGGTCCTCGGATAGGGTAAGGTTTGGGATTGCCTGAGGTCGGTAGGACCTGGCATCGGTGGGTGGTGGGCAGAGGGCACGTGGCACCGCGGCCATGGTTGGGAGTGGCGATTTAAAGCGTGCGCCCCCAGCAGGCCTCTGGTCTGTACGCCATCGCACATGGCCAGTAACGGAACGATTGGGGAACGGTTAGCCGGTGAGGCGTGCGTCTTTGGAGGACGGATTCAGGGGGGTTGGCGGCGGGCGTTCCTTGACCTGCCGAGCGTGGTCGGTTGAAATATACGGCAAGGTCTTGCTGAAATCTGGTGCAACCGAGGCATGCCCAACCGCTCTGCCCCGCCCGACTCACCTCCATCTGGCGCACCTCCATCTGCGGTGATCCTTGACCCAGGTGGCAACTATCTGCTGGGTGCACTGCCGGAGGCGATCGGCCAGCGCCTGTTTGCGGCCCTCGAAACGGTCGACCTGCCCCTCGGCGAAGCACTCTACGAGTCCGGGGGGAGACAGCGCTACGTGTACTTCCCGACCACCGCCATCGTGTCGCTGCTCTACGTCATGGAGAACGGGGCCTCGGCCGAGATCGCCGTGGTCGGCAACGAGGGCATCGTCGGCATCGCGCTGTTCCTGGGTGGCGAGACCATGCCGAATCGGGCCGTGGTGCAGAGTGCGGGCCACGCCTACCGGCTGCAGGCGCGGGTGTTCAAGCGAGAGTTCATGCAGTCCGGCGCCTTGCAGTACCTGTTGTTGCGCTACACCTCCGCGCTGCTGACCCAGATGGCCCAGACTGCTGTCTGCAACCGTCACCACACCGTGGATCAGCAGCTGTGCCGGTGGTTGCTGCTCAGCTTGGACCGGTTGCCATCGAATGAGCTGGTGATGACCCAGGAGTTGATCGCCAACATGCTCGGCGTGCGCCGCGAGGGCGTGACCGAGGCGGCCGGCAGACTGCAGGCCGCCGGGCTGATCCGCTACCGCCGCGGGCACATTACCGTGTTGGATCGTTCGGGCCTGGAGACCCGGGTCTGTGAGTGCTATCGCGTCGTGCGTGACGAGTTCCATCGGCTGTTGCCGCCCCCCCTGGAGCGCGGGCTCTAACGCCCTCCGGTCTCGGCGTTCTCGTCTATCGCTGGCGCGCTCTGGGTCGCGTCGCTGGCAGTTTGTCGATGGGCGCGGCTGCCGCGCCGTCGCCGTCTGCCACCTGTGCGTGCGACAACGAACAGATGCCGACGCCGGTCCCGCTCTATCCTCGCTACAGCGTGTCCGCCACTGGCCCTGGGGTGCGGGGGCCGAGACGCCATCTGCCGTTCCAAATCGCGACGATCGTGTCTCGATGATCGGTCCCCATCGACGGTCGAGCCGGCCCTGCCGAGGTGTCAGCGTGGTCTATCGCCGGTCCACGCTGGGCGCGAACGACGCAGGCCCTCAGGAGTAACACATGCGACGGGTAGACGAGGCGGGTGGTTCGCGGTTGCAGCTGGTATGGCGGCGCATCGGATCGGGGCTGCGACGGCTCGTCGACGGGCGCGGCTGGTTGCCAGCGGGTGGGCGCCCAGCTGCGTCCAGGGCCGGGCTCACCGCCGCACCCAACGGGCAGCCAGCGGCTGACCGGACGACTGGATCGGGGCCGGGCATCCCGGATCCAGGGCAACGGCGCCCACCCCGCCCCAGCGACGGCATCTCCACCAGCGAACCGCCGCTGCGCGCCGAACTCTTCAGCGCCGACCAGATGGCGCAGCACGGTGTGCGTCTCGCCACCAGCGATCGCGTCACGCCGCGGCATGTTCCCGAGCGGCTGTTGGCGCGCCTGCTCGTCAACGAGCAGGTACTCGCCAGCACCTGTGACCTGCTGACCGACATCCTGACCGGCAAGGAACGGGTCACGCCAGCCGGTGAGTGGCTGCTCGACAATGCCCACCTGATGCGTGAGCAGGTGCGCACCGCCCGCCGGCATCTGCCCAAGGGCTACAGTCGGCAACTGCCGAGCTTGATCAACGGCAGTTCCGCGGGCCTGCCCAGGGTCTATGGCATCGCGCTGGAGACCATCGCCCATGGCGATGGGTGCGTCGACGCAGAGAATCTGCGCCGCTTCGTTGCCGCGTATCAGACGGTGATGCCGCTGCGGCTCGGGGAGCTGTGGGCAATCCCGATCATGCTGCGGCTGGCCCTGCTTGAGAACCTGCGGCGTGTGGCGGTGCGCGTGGCCGCTGACTGCCGGGATCGGTCACTGGCGATCGACTGGTCAAAGCGGCTGACTGAGGTCGCCCGCGAGGATCCGCCAAATCTGATCCTGACTATTGCGGATATGGCCCGCTCCGGGCCACCGATGACCCCGCCGTTCGTCTCGGAACTGGCCCGACGGCTCCAAGGCCAGGGTCCGGCGCTGGCCCTGGCACTGACCTGGATCGAGCAACAGCTTGCCGAGGTGGGGCTGAACATTGAGCAGTCGGTCCGCGTGGGCAACCAGCAGCAGGCCGCGGATCAGGTCTCGGTCAGCAACAGCATGGGGAGTCTGCGGCTGCTGGGGACGCAGGATTGGCGCGACTTCGTCGAGGCGCTCAGCCTGGTCGATGCGGTGCTGGGGACTGACCCGGCCGGGGTCTATCCGCGCATGGATTTTGGCAGTCGCGACCGCTATCGCCACGCCATCGAGACCCTGGCGCGCGCGAGCCGCCAGCCGGAGGTGGCAGTGGCACGCCAGGCGATCGCGCTGGCCGAGCAGTGCGCGGCGCGTGGGGGTCCCACGGAACGCGCCGCTCATGTGGGGTTCTTCCTGGTGGACGCTGGCGCCGACGCGCTGGCCGCGGCACTGCCGGCCAAGCGGCCAATGCTGGCCGCGCTGCAGCACTGGCTGGGCCGCCATGCGCTGGTCGGATATCTGGCGGCAGTCACGCTGCCGATGCTCGGCTTGACCGGCTGGCTGCTGGCACAAGCCAGCGCCGTCGGGCTGCCGGCCTGGCTGATGCTGCCGTTTGCGCTGGTGCTGTTGGTTGTCACCGGCCAATTCGCATTGGCCCTGATCCAATGGGTCACGCCGCTGCTGGTCAGCCCCCGATCGCTGCCCCGCCTGGACTTCGCAAAGGGCATTCCAGCCGACGCGCGAACCCTCGTGGTGGTGCCGACGCTGTTGACCGATCCGAGTGGCCTGGCGCGTCTGGTGGAGGCGCTGGAGGTGCGCTATCTGGCCAATCGCGAGGCAAATCTCTCGTTTGCGCTACTGACCGACTTCGCTGATGCCGATGCCGAGACCCTGGTCTCAGACGCCCCGTTGCTCGCGCAGGCACAGGCGCGTATCGAGGGGCTGAACGCGCGTTACGCCAGCGCGGACGGTAACCTGTTCTTCCTATTTCATCGCCCGCGCCGCTGGAATCCCTACGATCGCCTGTGGATGGGCCACGAGCGCAAGCGCGGAAAGCTCGCGGACCTCAATACCCTGCTGCTGACCGGCAACCGGGACGCCTTCTCGCTGGTGGTGGGCAACACCGCGGGGTTGACCGCAAGCGCGGCCGCGGCGGTGCCGGGGCCGACCTCGCCGGCACCTGGCGTGCGCTATGTGATCACGTTGGATAGCGATACCCAACTGCCGCGGGATGCCGCGCGTCAGATGATCGGCACGCTGGCCCATCCGCTGAACCAACCGGTCTATGACCCCGCGCGCGAGCGCGTGGTGGCCGGCTACGGCATCCTGCAGCCGCGGGTCAGCGTTAGTCTGCCGGTGGGCCCCAACTCCCACTATGGCCGGCTGTGCGGCGGCGAGGTCGGCATCGACCCGTACACCCGCACCGTGTCAGACCTGTACCAGGATCTGTTCCAGGAGGGCTCGTTCATCGGTAAGGGCATCTACGATGTCGCCGCGTTCGAGCGCGCGCTGCGTGACCGCTTGCCCGAGAACCGCATTCTGAGTCACGACCTGCTGGAGGGCTGCTATGCCCGCTCCGGCCTGCTCAGCGACGTGCAGCTCTATGAGGAGTATCCCGCCCGCTACGGCGCCGACGTGAACCGCCGTTACCGCTGGATTCGCGGTGACTGGCAGCTCGCTGCCTGGCTCGGCCCGCGCGTGCCCGGTGCGGGGGGGCAGTGGCGCCGCAACCCGATCTCGCTGTTGTCACGCTGGAAGCTCGCCGACAACCTGCGCCGCAGCCTGGTGCCGGCGGCGCTGACGGCCCTGCTCCTGATGGGCTGGACGTTACTGTCGGCAAGGGCCGGGTTCTGGACCCTGGTGTCACTCGGCGTGCTGTTATGGCCAGCGCTGCTTGGTACCCTCCAGGCGCTGCTTGCCAAACCCGCGGACATGGGCCTGGGCCAACACCTGCTGGCCACTGGCCGCATCGGCGGCCAGCAGTTGGCCCGGGCGCTGCTGGTGCTGGTGACCTTGCCCCATGAGGCCTTCTACAGTCTGGACGCGATGCTGCGCACGCTGGCCCGATTGCTGATCACGCACCAGCGGCTGCTTGAATGGAATCCGGCGCGCGATCAGGAGCGGTTGAGCCAGGGCGATCTCGGTGCCGAGTTTCGCAGCATGTGGTTTGCGCCGACGCTGGCGGTGGGCACGGCGGCCTGGCTGCTCCTGAGCGCGCCGTCCACGTTGCTGGTCGCCGGGCCGATCCTGTTGCTCTGGCTGACCTCACCCGTCATCACTTGGTGGATGAGCCGGCCACTGGTGGACCGCGTGGCACGGCTCAGTCCGGATCAGACCCGTTTCCTGCACCAGCTTGCGCGCAAGACCTGGGCCTTCTTCGAGCAGTGCGTCGGCCCGGAGGATCATTGGCTGCCGCCGGACAATTACCAGGAGGGCCGGGCCGAGGCCCTGGCCCATCGCACCTCACCGACCAACATCGGCATGGCCTTGCTCGGCAATCTCGCCGCCTATGACTTCGGCTATCTGCCGGCCGCTGCGTTGTTGGCGCGCACCGCTGCCACCCTCGAGACCATGGCCGGCCTGGAGCGCCACCGCGGCCATTTTTACAACTGGTACGACACCCGCACGCTGGCGCCGCTGCATCCGATGTACGTGTCCACGGTAGACAGCGGCAACCTCGGTGGCCACCTGCTGACCCTGCGTCCGGGCCTGGTCGCGTTGCTGGATCAGCCAATCCTGGCGCCGAACTGGCTGTCCGGTCTCGAAGCCCCGCTTGCCATCCTGGAGGAGGGCCTCACCGCGGTCCTGCCAGCAGCCTTGACACCACCGCCCCTGCTGAACTTTCGGCGGACCCTGGTGGCTGCGATCGCCACCCCCCCCGACCGGCTGCTTGCCGCGTCGCGCCTGTTGGACGAACTGGTCATCTCCGTCGATGCATTGGCCCTCGCGTTCGCGCATGCGCCGGTTCCGGCGGCGTTGGAATGGTCCGCGGCGCTCAGCCGGCAATGCCATGCACAGCGCGACGCGTTGCTAGCCCTCGCGCCCTGGCTGGCGCTGTGGACTGCCGGCCCGGATGCCGCCGATCACCCCGCACTGCCACCGCCGGACCTCGACCGCATCCCGACCCTGCGCGCGCTGGCCGCCATGGGCGCCGACGGCGCGGCGCCGGCGGACCTGGATTCCGGGGTCGCATTGCCGGACGCAGCGGCAGCTGGGCCACTGGACGAGAACGGTCCTGTCAGCACCGCCTGGCAGGCGGCCCTAGACCGCTGCATCGCCGCCGGCAGCGCGCGCGCCCGTGCCCAGATTGCGACCATCACTCACCTGGCTGAGCTGGCCGGCCGGCTGGCGGACATGGACTATGGCTTCCTGTACGATCCGGCCGCCCGTCTGCTCGCCATCGGCTATTTGGTCGAGGAGCGCCGACGGGACCCGAGCTTCTATGATCTGCTCGCCTCTGAGGCGCGCTTCGCGCTGTTCGTCGCCATCGCTCAGGGCCAGGTTCCGCAAGCGGGCTGGTTTGCTCTCGGGCGCAGCCTGACGCGCGCGGGTGGCAAACCGATCCTGCTCTCCTGGAGCGGGTCCATGTTCGAGTATCTGATGCCGCATCTGGTCATGCCGACCTATGCGGACACGCTGCTGGATCAGACCGCCCGGGCGGCGGTGGCGGCGCAGATCGCCTACGGGCGCCAACACGGCGTACCCTGGGGCATCTCCGAGGCCGGCTACAACCGGATGGATGCCGCAATGAACTATCAGTACCGGGCCTTCGGGATCCCGGGACTCGGACTCAAGCGCGGACTGGCCGATGACCTGGTGATCGCCCCTTATGCTTCAGCGCTGGCCCTGATCGTGGCCCCGGCGGCAGCCTGCGAGAACCTGCAACGGCTCAGCGCCGCTGGCGCCGCGGGGCGCTTCGGGCTCCATGAGGCAATCGACTACACGCCGGCCCGGCAACGACGCGGCGAGACCCGCACGGTGCTGCGTTCCTTCATGGCCCATCACCAGGGGATGAGCCTGCTGGCGCTGGACGCCCTGTTGCAGGACCGCCCGATGCAGCGGCGTTTTGCCGCCGATCTGCTGTTCCAGGCCACGCTGCCGCTGTTGCAGGAGCGCATCCCGCGCGCGACTGCCCAATACGCCCCGGGTGATGAGATCAACGACATCCGCGCCGGCGCCGACACCGAGTTGCCGATCCGTGTGCTGACCAGCCCGACCGCCGGACCAGAGGTGCAACTCCTCTCCAACGGCCGTTACCACGTGATGGTGACGCAGGCTGGTGGTGGCTTCAGCCGCTGGCAGGACCTGGCCGTCACGCGCTGGCGCGAGGACGCTACCTGCGATCACTGGGGCAGTTTCTGCTATCTGCGGGACATCGAGAGCGGGGCGGTCTGGTCCAGCGCGCATCAACCGTTACAACGCCCGGCCGCGCACTGGGAGGCGATCTTCTCCGAAGGGCGGGCCGAGTTCCGCCGCCGCGATTTGGGCACCGGCTTCGATATCGACACCCATACGGATGTCGTCGTCTCCCCGGAGGACGACATCGAACTGCGCCGCGTGCGCATCACCAATCGCTCCGCCACCCGTCGCACGCTGGAACTCACCAGCTATGCCGAGGTGGTCCTGGCCGCGGGCGTTGCCGACGCGCTGCACCCGGCATTCAGTAACCTGTTCGTGCAGACCGAGATCCTGCCCGGCCACCAGGCAATCCTCTGCACCCGCCGCCCACGGCACCGCGACGAACCAACGCCCTGGCTGTTCAATCTCATGGCGGTCCACGACAGTGAGGCCTTCGAGCCCTCCTGTGAGACCGATCGTGCCCGCTTCCTCGGGCGTGGGCGCAGCGCCGCCGCTCCGCTGGCGCTAGACAACACGGCCCCGCTGTCCGGCCACCAGGGCTCGGTGCTGGATCCGGTGGTGGCGATCCGCTGCCGGCTGACACTGGCGCCGGAACAGACCGTGACCGTCGACTTGGTCCTCGGCATTGGTGACAGCCGTGAGGCAGCCACAAGCCTGGTCGAGAAGTATCGCGACCAGCGCCTGGCGGATCGAGTGTTCGATCTCGCCTGGACCCACGCCCAGTTGGTGCTGCGCCAGATCGACGCCAGCGAGGCCGATGTACAGCTCTACGGGCGCCTCGCCAGCGCGATCCTGTATGTCCGCCGCGACCTGCGGGGTGACCCCAGCGTGCTGCTGGCCAATCGCCGCGGTCAGTCCGGGCTCTGGCCCTACGCCATCTCCGGCGATCTCCCGATCGTGCTGTTGCGGGTCGGCGGTCAAGGCAACCTCACCCTCGTGCACCAACTGATCAAGGCGCACGCTTACTGGCGGCTCAAGGGCCTTGCGGTGGACCTGGTGATCTGGAACGAAGACCACGGTAGTTACCGCCAGGCGCTGCAGGAGCGCATCCGTGGTCTGGTCGCCACGGGTGTGGTCGTGGGTCAGGAGGCCGGCGGCGAGCAGCCAGGGGGCGTCTTCGTGCGCCAGATCGAGCAGTTCTCCGCTGAGGACCGCACCCTGCTGATGAGCGTCGCGCGGGTGATCCTGAGTGACGGCGCTGGCACCTTGGCCGAACAGATCAAGCGCTTAGGGACGCCACCAGTGCGGGTGCCTCAACTCGTGCCGAGCAAGGCGCTCAGTCCCACTCCTGAGGCGGGCCCCAAGGACGTCGGTGAGGATCCGCTGCGCGCCCTGATCCTGGGTAACGGCATCGGTGGCTTCACCCCGGACGGGCGTGAGTACATCATCGTTACCCATGCTGGTCAGCTAACCCCGGCGCCATGGGCCAATGTGCTCGCCAACGAGGCCTTTGGCACGGTGATCTCCGAGTCCGGCGGCGCCTACACTTGGGCCGAGAACGCCCACGAGTTGCGCCTGACGCCCTGGCACAATGACCCAGTCACCGATGCGAGCGGCGAGGCCTATTATCTACGCGATCGCGAGACCGGCTATTACTGGTCCCCGACGCCGCTGCCGACGCGCGGCGTTAACCCCTATGTGACCCGTCACGGCTTCGGCTACAGCGTGTTCGAACATGACGAGGGCGGTATCGGCTCCGAGTTCTGGGTCTACGTCGCCATCGACGCCCCGGTCAAGTTCGCCGTGCTCAAGGTACACAACCGGTCCGGACGGCCACGGCAGCTGTCCGCGACTGGCTATGTGGAATGGGTGCTCGGGGACCTGCGCCAGAAGACGTCCATGCACCTGACCACTGCGGCTGATGCCTTCACCGGCGCCCTGTACGCCCGCAATCCGTACAACAGTGAGTTCCCGGCGCGGGTCGCGTTCTTCGATACCGATGACCCTGGGCGCACCTGGACCTGCGACCGGGCCGAGTTCATCGGCCGCAATGGCAGCCTGCGGGCACCGGCCGCGCTCGGTCGCACCCACCTGTCCGGGCGCGTCGGCGCCGGGCTCGACCCCTGTGCCGCGCTGCAAGTCGACTTCGACCTGGCCAGCGGCGAGACGCGCGAGATCGTGTTCCGGCTCGGGCTTGGCGCGGAGCCGAGCGGCAACGGTGACGGCACCGACGTCAGCGAACTGGTGCAACGCCAGCGCGGCAGCGTCGCCGCCCGCCGCGCGCTGCAGGCGGTCTGGCAATATTGGAATCGCACCCTCGGCGCGGTACAGGTCAAGACTCCGGACGAGTCGCTGAACGTGCTGCTGAACGGCTGGCTGCTGTACCAGACCCTGGCCTGCCGGCTGTGGGGTCGCAGCGGCTACTACCAGTCTGGCGGTGCCTTCGGTTTTCGCGATCAACTGCAGGACGCCATGGCCCTGGTCCATGCCGAGCCGAGGCTGCTGCGCCGGCAACTGCTGCTGGCGGCCAGCCGCCAATTCATCGAGGGCGACGTGCAGCACTGGTGGCATCCGCCGACGGGTCGAGGGGTTCGCACCCATTGCTCGGATGACTTTCTCTGGTTGCCGCTGGCCACCTGCCGCTATGTCAGTAGCACCGGCGACACCGGTGTGCTCGATGAATCGGTCGGGCTGCTGGAAGGTCCGCCGGTGAGCGCGCACGACGAGTCTTACTATGACCTGCCGGGTCAGGCCGAGGAGGCGGCGAGCCTCTATCGGCACTGCGTGCTAGCTATCCGCCGTGGCCTCGACCTGATGGGTCCCCACGGTCTGCCACTGATCGGCTCCGGCGACTGGAACGACGGGATGAATCGGGTCGGCAGCGAGGGCCGCGGTGAGAGTATCTGGCTCGGCTTCTTCCTCTGCGAGGTGCTGCGGCAGTTTCGGGTGCTGGCGCTCGCGCGCGACGACAGCGCCTTCGCCGAGGTCTGCGCCAGCGCGGGCACCCGTCTGGCGGCAGCCATCGAGCGCGACGGCTGGGACGGCGCCTGGTATCGCCGCGCCTATTTCGACGATGGCACCCCGTTGGGGGCGGCGGACAACCGCGAGTGTCGGATCGATTCCATCTCCCAGAGCTGGGCGGTGCTGTCCGGCGCGGCGGACCCGGCGCGGGCACGCAAGGCGATGCGGGCGGTTGACGAGCGCCTGGTCCGCCATGAACACGGGCTGATCCAACTGCTTGATCCGCCGTTTGATCAGTCGGACCTGGAACCCGGCTACATCAAGGGCTATGTGCCCGGGGTGCGCGAGAACGGCGGCCAATATACCCACAGTGCCATCTGGGCCGCGATGGCCTTCGCGGCCCTCGGTGACAGCCGCCGCGCCTGGGCACTGACCACGCTGATCAACCCGGTCAACCACGCAAAATCCCCGGCGGCGATCCACACCTACAAGGTTGAGCCCTATGTGATGGCCGCCGACGTCTATGCGGTGGCCCCGCACATCGGTCGTGGCGGCTGGACCTGGTATACCGGCTCCGCGGGCTGGATGTACCGGCTGTTGCTGGAGTCATTGCTCGGCCTGCGGCTCACGGTGGACCGGCTCACCATCACGCCCTGCCTGCCGGCGCATTGGCCGGGGCTGACGGTGCGTTATCGCTTCCGCGAGACGACCTATGAGATCGTCGTCGAGCAGACTCGCGGGGCCGGGGAGGCCGGCGTCCGACGCTGCGCGATCACCCTTGATGGCGTCGCCCAGGAAGAGGACGCCATCGTGCTGTTCGATGACCGTCGGACCCATCGGGCGGTGGTCATGCATACCCAACCGCAGGAGGTATAGCGCTGGATCCCCGTGGCGATGGTGCGGGGCAACGCGTTGCCGGTGAGCGCCACGCATGGTGAGAGCCCTGGTCCAATCTGATCGATGGCCTAGGGCTGAGCGAGGCCATCAGGCGGCGTCCCATTGCTCCTGCGGCGGGGCGTTAGGCACCTGAAGATCGTCCGCGTAGCGGGGCCGACGAGCAGCTCGGCGAGCCTCTCCGGGGCGCGAATACGCCGCCAGCATTGCGCCGCTGCCGCGGCGAGCTTGCTGCGCAGGTGCCTCCCGAACACGGCCGGAAAGTCGGAGCAGGCGAGCCGCGCCGCACGCGCCTCGAACAGCGTTGCGATCGCCGTCGGGTACTTCGTCTGGTAGCGGTTCGCAAAACGCTCGAAGGCGCGCACGGCGCCCACCACGCGGCGCGGCGAAACCGTTCTTCGGGCGGCCATCCCACCTTTGTCAGTGCCGTCTGGCGCTGCGCGCTTGCCGCCGTCGTCTGCTTGCCGGTCCGGTCGGGTATGGCGTACCGCTCGTTGCTGCCCTGGGTCTCGACCATCACATCGCCAGCCGCGATGCGTCACCTGCCAGGCCTCCATCGGCGCCCCGATGATCCACCAGAATCGAGCCCAGCGCTCGCTTCGTCCTATCGCTGGCGGGCGGCCGCGCGCAAGCGGTGCAACTCCGCGCGCGCCATGCCTGGCACCGCTGCGTCCCGCGATCAGCCCGGTTTGTGCGGGTCTGTCCCAAACCCTGCAATCCCAGACCCTTGTCGGATTTCCGACAGGCCGCGCGTCCGTCTGCGCGGCACCTGGGGCGGGGCCAGGAATCCGATTGCATTCAGGGTGTTGCGGGTGGTCTGCCCGGATGCCCCCGGTGTCTCCGGTGACTGCGGTCGACCCCCGCCTGGGGGCGTGCTAACCCATTGATGCAAAAGCCCTGAGCGACCCGCTAGGGCGGCCCGTGCCGGGCCTGCCCAACCAAGCATTTCGCTCTGGCACGGCCTCTGCTTCAGGATGCGGTAAAGCCAAGCCGTCCGTGCCTGCCGCCGGTGTCTGCCGCACCGCGGTGCCGGGTCCTAGCCCTCTCAGCCCCAGCCTTCAGCCCCAGCCCTCAGCCCAGGACTCAGCATGAAGCAGAAAGACATCGCCGCGCTGCTCGACGAGCCGGCCTGTGCCCATAACGACAAGGGCAAGTCGGGCTGCGCCAAGCTCAAGCCTGGTGCGACCGCCGGTGGCTGCGCCTTCGATGGGGCGCAGATCGCCTTGCTGCCGATCGCCGATGTCGCCCACATCGTGCACGGCTCCATCGCCTGCGCCGGCAGCGCCTGGGATAACCGCGGCACCCGCTCCACCGGGCCAACCCTGTTCCGGCTCGGCATGACCACGGATCTCACCGAGCAGGATGTGATCATGGGGCGCGGCGAGAAGCGCCTGTTCCATGCGATCAAGCAGGCCATCGAGACCTATCGGCCAGCCGCCGTCTTCGTCTACAACACCTGCGTACCGGCATTGACTGGCGACGATGTGGATGCGGTCTGCAAGGCCGCTGGCGCGCGCTGGGGCACCCCGGTGGTGTCGGTGGACGCGGCCGGATTCTATGGGACCAAGAACCTCGGCAACCGCATCGCCGGCGAGGTGATGGTCAAGCAGGTGTGCGGGACGCGCGAACCCGATCCGTTGCCGCCCGGGGTCGAAGGCCCCGGGTTTCGCGTCCATGACGTGAACCTGATCGGCGAATACAACATCGCCGGTGAACTCTGGCGGGTGTTGCCGCTGTTCGATGAATTGGGGCTGCGGGTGCTCTGTACCCTGTCCGGAGATGCGCGCTTCCATGAGGTGCAGACCATGCACCGGTCGCGGGCGAACATGATGGTCTGCTCCAAGGCCATGATCAATGTCGCCCGGTTACTCCAGGAGCGCTACGGCACCCCCTGGTTCGAGGGGAGTTTCTACGGGGTGGCCGATTGCTCGGCGGCCCTGCGCGGCTTTGCCCGGCTGCTCGCCGATCCGGACCTCAGCGCCCGCACCGAGGCCCTGATCGCCCGCGAGGAAGCACGCATGGATGGGCTGCTGGCGCCCTGGCGCGAGCGCCTGCGCGGCCGCCGGGCCCTGCTCTATACCGGCGGGGTCAAGTCCTGGTCGATCGTCGCCGCCCTGCAGGATCTGGGCATGACCGTGGTGGCCACCGGTACCCGTAAGTCCACCGAGGACGACAAGGCGCGTATCCGTGCCCTGATGGGTGAGGCGGCGGTGATGCTGGAAGACGGCAACCCGCGCAACCTGCTCGACATCGTGCGCACGCAGCAGGCCGATATCCTGATCGCCGGCGGTCGCAATATGTACACCGCGATCAAGGCGCGCATCCCCTTCCTCGACATCAATCAGGAACGCGAATTCGGCTATGCCGGCTATGACGGCATGCTGGAGCTGGCGCGGCAGCTCTGCCTGACCATGGATTCACCGATCTGGCCGGCGGTGCGCAGTGCGCCGCCCTGGTCGATCGCCGCGCCGGTCGCGCCCGGCAGCGACCTCGCCAGCGACCCACCTGTTGTCCCCGCGGTGCCGCCGCTGCCGGCGCCCGCCAGCGCCACCCTGATCCCAGGGGTGCGGCATGGTTGAGCGATCGACACCGCCAACCCCGGCTGGACCGCGGATCATCAAGCGCAACAAGGCGCTCGCGGTCGGTCCGTTGAAGTCTAGCGCCACCCTGGGTGCGGCCTTGGCCCTGCTCGGCGTGCATCGCAGCATCCCCATGCTACACGGCTCCCAGGGCTGCACCGCTTTCGGCAAGATCTTCTTCATCCAGCATTTCCGCGAACCCATGCCGATGCAGACCACGGCCATGGATCAGGTCAGCAGCATCATGGGCGGGGATGCGAATGTGATCGAGGGGCTGCGCACCCTGTGCGCCAAGCATCGCCCGGCCCTGGTCGGGGTGCCGACCACCGGGCTGGTGGAGACCCAGGGCGCCGATATGGCACGGGCGGTGCGGGAGTTCCGCGTCGCTCATCCCGAGTTCGACGAGATCCCGGTGGTGCCGGTCAACACCCCGGACTACGCCGGCTGCCTGGAGAGCGGCTTTGCCAGCGGTGTGCGTGCCCTGATCGACACCCTGGTACCCAGGGCGGTGGTGGCCGGTACCCGGCCCGGGCGGCGCCAGCGCCAGGTCAATGTGCTAGCCGGCCCCGCGCTGACCACGGGTGATATCGAACACCTCAAGGATCTGCTGGAGCGTTTCCGGCTGCGGCCGGTAGTGGTACCGGACATCGCCGATGCCCTGGACGGCCATCTCGTAGCAGACGATTACAGTCCGCTGACCATCGGTGGCACCCCGATCGGCGAGTTTGCAACCCTGGGCGATGCCGCTGCCACGCTGGTGATCGGTTCCTCGCTGGAGGCGGCGGCCAACCTGCTGGCCGAGCGCACCGGGGTACCGGACTGGCGCTTCCCGCATCTGATGGGGCTGGCCGCGGTGGACCGGCTGATCCAGACCCTGGCGCAGATCAGTGCCGAGCCGGTCCCGGAGCGCATCGAGCGGCAGCGCTCCCAACTGCAGGACGCGATGCTCGATACCCATTTCTCGCTGGGGCAGGGCCGCTTCGCCATCGCCGCCGAGCCGGAGCTGCTGGTCGCCTTCTCCGAACTGCTCACCGGCATGGGCGCCGAGACCGTGACCGCGGTAGCGCCGGTCAATGCCCCGGCACTGCGCCTGGTGCAGGCCGAAGCGGTGAAGATCGGCGATCTGGAGGATCTGGAGCAGGCCGCCCGGGCCGCGCAGGCCGAAGTCCTGATCTGCAATTCCCACGGCGTCCACAGCGCGGCCCGTCTGGGTATTCCGTTGCTGCGCGCCGGCTTTCCCCAATTCGACCTGGTCGGCGGTTATGCCCGTTGTTGGATCGGTTATCAAGGCACGCGCCAGACCCTATTCGATCTCGCCAATCTGATGATCAGCTTGGGCAAGGGTGAAATCCATCCCTATCGCTCGCGCTTGAAACAATGGCCGGCGGATGAACGCGAAGCCGCGGCCTGAGCGGCCCGACCCAACCCTGTCGCTGGAGTCATCGATGACGCTGCAACGCAAGCTCAGGATCGTCAATAGCGATGCGACCGATC
This sequence comes from Chromatiaceae bacterium, assembly GCA_007693535.1. Classification (GTDB taxonomy): domain Bacteria; phylum Pseudomonadota; class Gammaproteobacteria; order Chromatiales; family Chromatiaceae; genus Lamprobacter. Next base: position 21,029 of record REDK01000093.1, on the reverse strand, counting down.
TGCAGGCGGCGTCGGAACCGACCGTGCGGGTCGCCTTCGCTAGTGGCGACCGCCGACACGTCGATCAGCACTTCGGTGCTGCCGCCGGCTTCGTGATCTACCAGGTGAGCGCCGCCCGCTATGAACTGCTAGCGGTGGCGCAATTCGATCGTTTGGACATGGACGGCAACGAAGACAAGCTGGGTGCCAAGCTCGATGCCATTACTGGTTGTATTGCCGTCTATTGCCTGGCGGTCGGTGCCTCGGCGATTGCGCAGCTCAAACTGCGCGGTATCCAGCCGATCAAGGTCACCCCGGACACCCTCATCAGTGGCCTGTTGCGCGACCTGCAACGCGATCTGCGGCATGGTCCCAGTGCCTGGCTGGCACGGGCCATCGAACAGCAGGCCCCGCGCAGCGCCAGCCGATTCGACGCCATGGAGGCGGAAGGCTGGAGTGAATGAATCAGGCTCCGCGTAGCCGGCTGCCGCCGGCCAGGGTGGGCGCTGCACGGGGTTGCTGACCCGGGGCCACGGATGCCATCCAGTGTTTTGGCGTGTCCGGACAGAGAGACGCAAGGCGCGTCGCGGGGATCAACGACAGCGACACCGGCGCCGCGCGGCCCGGTGCGAGGCGACCGGTGGGAGGCGAGATGATCGAACAGACGGCAACCGTGCTCGGCGTCGCCGACGGCGCGGCCCTAGTCGAGGTGACCCGTCAGGCTGGCTGCAGTGCCTGTGCCCAAGGCGACGGCTGTGGTACCGCGGTCCTCGGGCGGCTGTTCGCTGGGCGGGCAGCAGCGCGGGTGCGCATCGTCGATCCACTTGGCCTGACTCCCGGGGAACGGGTGTTGATCGGGGTGCGCGACCAGACCCTGGTGCGGGCCTCGCTGGCGGCCTATCTGCTGCCGGTGCTGTTGCTGGTCGGTGCGGCCGGCCTGGCCGAGCAGTTGACCATTGGTGCCATCGGCAGCGCCCTATTAGGCCTCGGCGGGCTGGTGCTGGGGCTCTGGCTGGCGGGTCTGATCACCGGCGGCAGCGGCGCCGCTGCCCGTTTCCGGCCGATCCTGCTACGGCGCCTGGATCAGCTGCAACCGGTCGCCCGCGAGCCGCTGCACCCCAGCGTCGGGGGCTAGCCTGGGGGTCGATCTCCGGCACCGGGATTACCCGGAGGTTGCCCACGGCTCCCCGGGGCACGCACCGGCGGCCACGGACTTCGCGCCGTGCCGTCGCCGGCATCAGGGCTTTGCCCCGTCCTTCACCAACGGGGTAGGGATGCAACACCAATGCCATTGGCATGAGACAACAACCGAGAGATAACGATATGACAGAAGTAGCAGTCAGCGTCGCGGCAGACGACCCGGTCCTCACTACTGAATTCGGCGTCGAGATGATCCGGCAGATGCGCGCGATCGACCCTTACGGCAGTTACGACAAGCTGAGCCCTGCGGAGATCTTGGCCCCATTCGTCGTGACCAAAGAGCAAAAGCGGGAATTGCCGATCATCGGCGATCCAGATGAACTGGTGGTGACCCGGATCCAGGTCTTCTATAACGCGATCTCGGCGATGATCGAAAAAGAATGCGGTCGGATGGCCACTCCGCTGGTGCATCTGACCCATGAGGGCTTTGGGCGCGCCTTACTCACCGTCGGCAAGCTCGTGGTGATGGATCGCACTCTGCGCGATGTCCATCGCTTCGGCTTCGACAGCCTCAGCAAGATGAAGGACGAGGCGGACAAGCTCTTGTCGGTGGCCCTGGAGATGATCGGCGAGCATTCCACGGTCGCCGGGCTCTAGCAGCCGCGCCCAGTAGGGACCGCGCTAGTAGGGACCGCGCCCAGCCGGTACGGCAGCGGTCTCGGGCCGGTCGTTCCCCCTTGGGTCCATCACCCGGCGGCGTGGCGGGAGCCGCACGCGCCGCTGGTCTGCCGACGGGGTCACTACAGCATGACCGATCAGGATCTGGCCACCCTGGAGAAGCGCGTGCGCAAGGCCAAGCGCATCGCCAGCGAGCGTGCCAGCGAATTGCATGACCTGGTGGAGGAACGCCTGCCAGGTGCCTATGAGGAACTGCCGGCGATTGCCCAGGCCGCCTACGATGCCTGCCGTGCCTGGGCCGAGGCCGATGCACAATGGCGCGCCGCGCGCGGTGCCCCGGCCTAGCGCGGCGCGGTCAGTTCCAGCCTAGCGCGGCGCGACCAGTTGCAGCGCCGTGCGAGTGGTCTGCAAGGAATCGCACCAACCACTGGCTGCGGCGGCCTTCCAGCGCCGACTGACCATGGCCGGACCTTCAGCGAAACCACCTTCAGTGAAACGAGAGGACAACCCAATGAGCAGCATTACCGGTTTGACCCGTGGTGGGTCCGCCTGGACCCCCGCCTTTGTCGTCAGTCTCGATCAGGGCGTCTGCATTGGTTGCGGACGCTGCTATAAGGTCTGCCCGCGGGATGTCTTCGAACTGATCGACCGCGACGATCTGGACCTTGACGATGATGATCTGGACGACGATTTCGAAGAGGCCCCGGGGATGGTCATGAACCTCAAAAACCTCATGGACTGCATCGGTTGCGAGGCCTGTTCCCGGGTCTGTCCAAAGGGCTGCCTGTCCCACGAGCCGATGCCGATGCCGCTGGCAGCCTGATCCCAATGCCGATGTTTATCCATTGCGGGCCATCGGCGCGACCGGCATCCGGTGCACGGTGCACTGGATGACGGCCTGACCCGCGCTGCGGTGAGAACCGAGCGTTGCAGCCGCAGCGCCCGGCCTCAACGCATCCGCTCGCCGGTGATGGGTACGAAGCGCACCGGCAGCACTGAACGCTTGCTCAGACTGCCGTCGGCCTGCTTGGTGAAGACCACGAGTTCCTGGGTCTCGTAGGACTCGCCCAGCGGCATCACCAGCCGGCCGCCGACCCGCAACTGTTCGACCAGGGGCTGCGGCACCCGCGGACCGGCCGCGGTGATGATGATGGCGTCGAAGGGCGCCGCCTCCGGCCAACCCAGATAGCCATCGCCGGGTCGCACCTGGACCCGATCCAAGCCCAGTTCGGCCAGGGTGGCGGCAGCGCGCTCCGCCAGTTCCGGGACGATCTCGACGCTGTAGACCTCGGCCCCCATCGTCCCCAACACCGCGGCCTGATAGCCTGAGCCGGTGCCCAGTTCATAGACCCGCTCGCCCGGTTGGATGCCGATCAGATCACTCATGATGGCGACGATATAGGGCTGGGAGATGGTCTGTCCATGACCGATGGGCAGGGGATGGTTGCGGTAGGCCTGATCGCGCAGGTTGGCGGGGACGAAACGTTCGCGCGGGACCTGCGCCAGGGCCTGCATGACCTTCTCGTCGAGCCGCCGGGCGCCCAGGTAGCTGCTGGTCTGGACCACATCCTCGGCAATCTCTTGCAGCAGCCGGGCGCGCGCCATGGCGAAGCGATCGGGGTTGGGCGGCTCCGGGGGCGGGCTCATAGCGGCTGCCGCGCCGCTGGCGAGCAGGCCGACCAGGAGCGTGACCAGCAGCCGGCCGCTGGCATAGGTCCGGCTGACCAAGCCGTCTGACCAGTGCCAGCGGGTCGCCCGGCGGAGGGCGGCGTGGCCGCCGCGAGAGGATGCTGAAGCCGGCACCGGTGGGCGGCGGCTAGGGTGCACTGCCATCGCTGGACCTCCGACAGGAATGGGCTAGGGGATTGCTGGACCTGGGTCATGGTGCCTCCCGTGGCAGCCGGTGCGTGACTGGGCTATCGCTGGCTGCTGAAGCGGATAGGGTCGGGTAAATGCGAGCGGGGCGATGCTGTCCGCCGGATCGCGTCAGGGGGCAGGCCCGTCGAAGAGTTCGGCTACGCGTTGGCGCAGGTCGCTGTCGCTGACATTGGCGCGCCGCCAGATGCGGCGCAGGGCCATATACACCGCCTGGCGCAGGGCCTCCTCGCGGCGTTGCCCGTAACGGCCGCGGAAGGCATCGAGAAAGGCGGCAACGGTGTTGGACACCGCGGCGTCACTGGCACCACGGGCATCGGCGCGGGCAATCCAGGCAGCAATCTCGGGCAGGCTGGCGAGTTCCAGATCGGGCGGCGGATCAGCGTCCGCTAGCACCGCTGCCGGTCCGTTGTCACTGTCGTTACTCATCGCCTGACCTCTCTCTGCCGAATACTTGCACCGATCTTGGAAAGCCTAAGCGCGGTGGAGAGTTGGTGCAAGGGAGACGCCGTCGCGGGCGCCGCTGCCGGGACGGCCGGCTCCCCTTTGGGCTCAGGGGCCGGGCGTGAGGAGGTCGCTGCACTGCTGAGGTGAAGCGGCTGCAGCCGGGGTCCCGAACCTGCGATAGTCGTTCCCCTGCGGGCTAGCCGCGCCGGCTTGCGAGCGCGGTCAAGGCCAGCCTGAGTCCGCTGCTGAAGATGGCCGCGGCGCGCTCCGGTGGGTGCGATAACCAACCTGTTTGCTGGTGCGCTGGCGCAGCACCAGAGCTTCCACTCCTGCCTGTTCTTTGGTATCCCCGCGGCAGCCAGTTGATCCGCGGGCCGTGCTCTCCCGCGTTTTTCAACCGTTGCCGCACGGCTCTTGGTCAGGTTGTCGAGGCTCGGGACACTGAAGCGCAGCGCGGTGGCTTGGCAGATGCAGTCGTTGGCCGGCCCTACAGAGGCCTGGGCCAGTGCGCGTCTGCCGAATCACCGGTCGGCAAACCCGGCGCAGGTGGCCGCCAGGCGGCCGTGGCGCGGCGCTGGCGGTGAGTCCGTCATGGTGTATTCTGAGATGAGGATCTAATGCGGGGCGCATCCCGAAGACCAGACGCGGCGGTTCGACAGAGTAGTCGGTGCTGGTGTCGGATGAGGCCGGGTGCTAGGGCTACGCCTGACTTATATCCTGTGAGCAAGGGTATGCTGCGGGTTTCGCCGCTAGCCAGCAGGTGCAAGACATGCATGCGCAATCGAATCGGACGCATCTGGCAAAACGTTGTTCGTTGTTGCTGATTGCGGTGCTGACGCAATCCTGTGTCACCACTGGAGATCTCCAGCAGGCAAGTCGCTGGGCCGCGACGCTGCCGACAAACCTGCAGGCGCAGCCGGGGGCGGCGCCTGTCGCGCGTAGCCCTGCTACGGATCGGGCCACGGGTATGGAAGGCGCCACCCTGACCTCGGCCGAGCGGCGGCTGCGTGACCAAGGACAGGCCTTTCATCGGACGGTCTGGGAGGGGGCGCTGATCGGCGCGGGCGCGGGCGCCCTGTGGGGGGTGCTGCGGGGGGACAAGGCCAAGGACGTATTGCAGAAGGCCATGATCGGCGCTGCGGCTGGCGGCCTGGCCGGTGCCTATCTGGCCCACGTGCAGCAGCGCTACAGCAAACAGGAGGATCAACTGGAGGCGATGATTGCCGATCTGCGTGAGGACAATACCCGCACCGAGGCTTTCATCGTCAGTGTGCGCGAGGTGATCGCCGAGGATCGTCGCCGCCTGGCCGCGGTTCGTGCCCGCCAGCGCCAGGGGCAGGCAACCGCGGCGGAATTGGCCGCAGCCCAGCGGCGTGCTAGCGAAAACCGCATGGTGATTGCCCAGGCAAGTGCCGGGGCACGGGAGAAGCAGGCGATGTATCAGGGGGCAGTGCGCGAGTTTCGCCGCACCAATCCCGGGGCCGATGGCCTGCAGCAGGAACTCGATGCCTTCAATCGCAACCTCCGCACGCTCGACGCCCTCGCCGAGAGCATCGAGGTCGCCTGATACCGCCCTGCTGCCGGTGCGGTTTGCAACCGATACCAACAATAAGGCGTATTCCCTATGGCCCTGATCGATATGCCGGCGCATCGTCGCCTGACCGGTTGGCGGCCTCGATGCGTCAGCGCTTGCCTCCAGGCGCTGCTCGCCTTGGTTGGGCCCGCGCTCGCTGGCTGTGCCACCAGCCCCGATCCCCGCGATGGCGGCTTCGTCAGCGGTGTTGTTGGTCTCGCTGGTGGCGGCTATCAGCGGCGCATCGATGAGCGCGAGACAAGCTACCGCGGCGAACTGGATGCCCAGCAGCGACTGCAGGCCGAGGCGCGTGCACTGCAGCAGGAGCGCGCCGAGGTCCAGGCCGAACTGCAACAGGCCAATGCCCGGCTGGCGGCGCTGGAGCAGCGTATCGCCCGGCAACGGGTGGCGTTGCAGGCGCAACGTCGCCAGGCCGATCTGCGCCGGCTGGAGCAGGCCCAGGCCCGAGTGGCAAGCACCCGCGGTACCCTGCAGGGGGTGCGCCCGGATGAGCAGCCAGTCACAGACCTGCGCGCCCGTTCGCAGGCGATCCAGCGTGACCTGGACGAGATCGACCGGCTGGTGGCGGTGGTCGGTGGCGGGGCGTTCTGATTTTCCCTGTTGCCTGAGACGGACACCCATGAGACATGTCTCGGGGTAGCCCAACCTGGCTGCTTGCCGTCTCAGCGCTGTTCGCGACCACTCCGCCCCGCGTTCATTGCCTCTCAGTCAGGGAATCTGCTCGGTGGCTTGCCCTGGGTTGACCACCGTGATGACCCCGCCCCAGGTGCACATCAGGGTGGAGGTGTTGTTGAGGGCCGGCAGATGGCCGAGGATCACGGTGGGTGCGCCCGGGGCCCAGGGCGCCGGCGTGACCGGGACGCAGGGCACCGGGGTCAATACCCCCATGGCGGCCGAGGTGGCAGCGGCGACGGCCGGATTCGACAGCGTGGTGCAGGCCCCGAACGGCATGATGTTGACCAGCGGCTTGTGGTCCATGATGTTGGCTGCGGGCACGAAGCTGGTGTTCGTCATCTTGTCCGGCAGCACCACGAGGGTGCTCGGAGCGAGGCCGAAGCTGCATTGCAGCGTGGCCCCAAGGCAGACGTGCATCGGCATGAGTGCCTCCCTCAGTTGGATACGGTCGATGGTGACGAGGTCGGCGATGCCGGCTGGACGGTGGCTGCCGCGGCGAGTGGCGAGGCGGTGCCCGTTAGCAAGCGCGAAGTGAGGGTGTCTTCGGCCCCCAGGGTGAAGCGCAGCAGGCCTTTAGCGGTCTCGTCTTCGGCGTAATAGGCGCTGATCGGGCCGAACAGGGCGCGCAGATCGGCCGCGTTGCAGGTCGGGAGAAAGACGCGCAGGACGCGCGGATCGTAGTAGCGAAAGAACAGCGGCCGGCCGGTCTCGTCCCAGACCGATAGGGCCCCGCGGCAATGCATACGCAGAGTGCGGAAGTCGGCCGCGGATTGGATCAGGATGCCCCAGTGCTGACCCAGGCCACGGCTGAGGACGAGATCGAGCAAGGCTGAATCCTCCGGTAAGGCGGTCAGATAGGGGGCGACTTGGGCCAGTTCCGGGTCCAGTTCCCCGCGCAGCAGGCAGACATAGGTGCTGCTGTGCTGGGCCAGGAGCGCCGGCAGATTGCTCAAGGAGGCACCGTCGAACACTGCATAGAGCAACTCCCCCCCGGCCAGGAGTTGTCGCTTGAGTACGAGGCTGTCGGTCTGATCCACGGCGGGACTCCCGGTCGGTCGTGATGGGATGTGCCGCGCACGGCGGCGCTGGCGGCGCGTCTGCTGCTGGTGCGGTGCCGAACCCGCGGACCCACCTGGCCAGGGTTGCGGCGCGCATCCGACGAACCGATCGTCGGGCCGATTGACTTTGAAACCTACCTGCCACCCTGCGCGCGCTGGGCCGCGGCAGCGGCACATTGCTCGCAAAAGGGGGTGCCGCTCTCTGCCGCCGCGATCAGGGTCCGGGCCTGGGGGTTGGTGATCGCCTTCACGTCGATTGACGCCGGTGGCGCTGGCGGTGGCGGTGGGGTGCGGGCGACGACCTCGGAGACCTGTCCCGGTTGTGCGTCGTCGGCCGCCTTGGGGGCAGTGGGGGCGCTTGGACTGGCGCCGGACCCGGACATGGCACTGCCGCCGCTGTTGATCAGCACCGGTGTCCCGGAGATGGTCACCCCCGAAGGACCCACGACGATGAAGCCGCCGCCGGCCTTGAGGGTGACACTCATGCCAGCCTCGATGACGACATTCATGCCGGCCTTGAGATGGATCTCCATACCGGCGTCGAGGCCATGCTTCATGCCCACCTTCTGCTGCAGGTCCATGCCGGCATCGAGCGAGACGGTGCCGGTAACCTTCTCGTTCTGGTCGCCGCCGATCTTGAGATGCTTGTCGCCCTTGACCTCCTCGAACTGATCGCTGCCGACGATCAGGTGGCGCTCATTGCCGATCCATTCGAAGGCGTCCTGCTTGACCCGCAGATCATGATTGCGCTCGGCGTGCATGAAGATCTGTTCTTCACCGGCCTTGTCCTCGAAGCGCAGTTCATTGAAACCGCCGCCGCCGGTACTGGTGCTGCTCTTGAGCGTGGTCTTGGTGGCCGCGTCCGGCAGTTGGTAGGGGGTGACGCAATCGCCGTTGTAGACGCGCCCGGTGACAATCGGCTGATCGGGGTCGCCTTCGAGAAAATCGACGATGACCTCCTGGCCCACGCGCGGGATCATCAGGCCGCCCCAGCCCTTGCCGGCCCAGACCTGGGCCACGCGCATCCAGCAGGAGCTGTTCTCGTCGCCGGCACCATAGCGATCCCAGTGGAACAGCACCTTGACGCGGGCGAACTTATCGGTCCAGATCTCGGACCCCGACGGCCCGACCACGATTGCGGTCTGCGGCCCCTGTACCACCGGTTTTGGGGTGATGCGGGCCGGCCGATAGGCCACCTGCGCATCCACCACGACGATCTCGCACTGATAGATCGGGCCGGGCTGCTCGCCGCTGGAACCGAGGAGGTCGGAGTTGAGGACGGCACGGGTACCGAGGATCAGGTATTCGCGGTTCTGATCGTCGCGCCGGTAGTCGGTGAGGCTGAACAGGGCGCCGCAGGCGAGGCCGCGGGCATTACCGGCGGCGCTGGCGGTTTCCTGTTCGGCCTGCTGTTCCTCCAGGCGCACCCCGGCATAGCTGTCGCCGTCGCTGTGTTCGGTATAGTCGCCCTGGAAATCGAAGACTTCCAACTCGCCGAGTGCCGCTGGTCTGGAGGCAGTGCGCCGGTTCAATAGCTCCTTGCGCGGCAACTCGAAGTCGAACGAGTTGTGGGCGAAGGCATTGGGCCGGACCTCCTTGCTCACCTGCCAGTCCCACAGGCACTCCCGCTCGCGCAGGCCGGTTGCCGTGGGCGGATAGTAGGGCACCTGCTCGTAGCCAGCAATCGGGGCGTGGGCACCATAGCCATCGCCGAGCACCAGAGTATGTTTGCCGTCGCTGTGTTCGAAAAAATAGTAGATGCCTTCCTGCTCCAGCAGACGGCTGATGAAATTGAGCGCGGTCTCGCGATACTGAACGCAGTAGTCGTGTTGGGTATAGCTGCGCGACAGGCGTTCGTCGAAGTCGGTATAGGAATACTCGCGGAAGAGCGCCGTGACGATGTCCGGGACCGTCTGCGCCTGGAAGATGCGGCAGTCCGCGGTGCGCGACAGGAACCACAGCCAGGGGACCAGCCGCGCCTCGTAGATGGCATCGCTGCCGTCGAACCCGACCTGCGAGAAGCGGTTGATCAGTCCGTTGAAGAAGCGCCGCTCGCCGTCGCTGCGGAGCAGGGCGACGGTCGCCGGGGTGCCGAGCAGGTCGTCGGCGGCGATCTCCAGATCCTCGCTGAGCAGGGTCAGGGTGTACTCGAACGGGGTGCTGATGCGCTCCAGCACCTGCATGCGGCGCAGCAGGAGCCGATCTTCGCCGAGCACCGTGTTGACCGAGAGCGTCCGATGGGCTTGAGTGATAGGCATGCCGGTTCCTGCGCAGATGAGGCGGCCGCGGTCTGGGCCCGTGCCTCAGTATAGCCAGCCCGGCTCGGATTTCGTCAGCAGCGGATGACGGTGCGGTCGAGCGCACCGACCTATCGCGAACCCGGATGCAGCGCGAGCCGGTTGCAGCAGGCCTTAGCAGGCTGCCGGGCACTGCCGGTCGCGCCCGGATGGCCCTTGGGCGCGAGGAAGAACGCGGAAGATCCCCAGGCGCTGTGCGACCAGACTGCTACGCTGACGCCGGTGGTCTCGGCCTTGTCCGCGGTCCCAGGTCATCCAATCTCCATCCATCGAGAAGCAGGCGGACGCGCGATGCCCGAGGGCGATACGGTCCATAAACTCATGGTCTTTCTGGATACCGCCCTGCGCGGTCGGGACGTGGCCGGGGTGCGGCTCCATCCGGCCCTGGGGCCGTCCCGCGGCACCGGCCGGATCAGCGCGGTGGTTTGTCAGGGCAAGCATCTGACCTTCCGCTTTGCCGATGGCAGCGAACTGCGCAGCCATCTCGGCCTCTATGGCGCCTGGCATCGCTATCGCCCGGGCGCGAGCTGGCACAAACCGGCTCGCCAGGCCTCGATCCTGATCGATGCCGGCGATTGGCTCTATGTCTGCTTCAATGCGCGCGCGGCGCAATGGCTGTGCAGCGGCGGCCCGCGGGCGGTCGATCAGCAGCAGCGGCTCGGCGCCGATCTCATCGCCGAGCGTATCGATCCCGTCGGCCTGCTTGGACGGGTCGCCGCGTTGCCGGCGTCGAGCCTGCTGGTGGATGTGCTGCTCGATCAGCACATCGCCGCCGGGATCGGCAATGTCTACAAGTCCGAAGTGCTGTTCCTGGGTGGCTGTCACCCCTGGCAGACCCTGGGCGAGACCCCGCCGGCGACCCTGCTCGGGCTCTATCGCCGCGCCGCCGACCTGTTGCAGGCCAATCTAGGGGGAGGACGGCGACAGACCCGCGACCCTCGCGATGGCTGCGGCCGGCTATGGGTCTATGGTCGGCGCGGGCTGCCCTGCCTGCGCTGCGGTCAGCCGATCCGCCGGGGGCTGCTCGGGGTCCGACCGCGCTCGACCTACTGGTGTCCTGACTGCCAGGGTGGCGATTCGCAGCGACCGCCCGCGACCGGCCGGCCGGCCTGATGCGGCGCTGCCCGCCGCGGCCCCGGTAGCAGCTCAGTCGTCGCCACGCACCTGGTCGATCAGCACCGTCACCTGCGGACTGTCTGCAGTAGTGAGCGGGGCGGTCTCGCCCTCCAGATCGCCGGGTTGCGGGGTTGCCTGACCGCTACGGCTGATGCGGGCACCGACGATGACCTCGGGGAAGGCCGACAGGCGCAGGGTCGGCAGCATGGCCATGCTGTCATCCAGTTGGACGGTCAGCGGCAGGTCCGCCACCGTGGCCCGCTGCACCGCCAGCGGCATGGGCGGGCCGGCGGCGGCCTTGGCGTAGACGAAGACGGTGGCCTGCGGCGGCAGGTCGGCGGCCAGCGCCGGGGCCAAGCTGACGCTGACCTCGATGGTCGGACCGCCGCCGGCCTGATCGTTACTGGCCTGATCGTTAGCGGCCTGACCGTTGCCAGCCTGATCAGCGGCAGCCGGAGCCTCCGCTTCATCGGCAGCGGCTGGTGCCTCCGGGCCACCAGCCGCGACCGCCGCTGGCGGTGCCGCTGCTGCATTCACGTCAGCCGCGGTCGCGGGCGCGGCGGCAAGGCTGACCGGGATGCCGGCGCGCGTCTGCGCCTCGGCGATCAACGCGCGCAACTCGCCGGCATCCTCGCTGGCGGGATCGATCTGCGCCAGCACTTGCTGCCAGGCCCGTGCAGCGCTCTGGTACTGGCCGCGCTGAAAGGCGGCCATGCCGGCCAGCCAACGGGCGGTGACATGCTCCCGGTCCATGGCCAGCACCTCGCTGACCAATTCGGCTGGGCGCCCGGTCAGATCGTTGTCATGGTTGGCGGCGATGCTCTCGGCATAGGCCAGGATCACCTCTGGATCCCTGGGGGTCAGGGCATAGGCACGGCCCAGTGCCCGTTCGGCGTTGGCGGCGTCGCGCAGTGCGAAATAGGTCCGCCCAAGCATGACCCAGCCCTGCGCATCGTCCGGGGCCTCGGTCATGCGCTGCTCCAGCCGTGCCACCAGCACATCCAGCGGCGGCAGTTCGGAGCCGCCCTCGCCATGACCGGTCACCGCGGCCAACTGCGGTGCGGTCGCCATACGACCGATCATGCCTGCATCGCCCAGGCCCAGATAGAGCCCCAGGGCCAGTAGCGGGACCCCCAGCCCCAGGCCCCAGTTGGTCAGCCGCGCTGGGCTGAGCGGGATGCCCCGCACTACCCAGCGTACCTGCCGATCGTCGGCAGCAGGGGCGGGATGCGTGCCGGGAGCGGCCGCCGGGGAGGGGGGCGCCAGATCATGCAGGGCAGCGCGTTCCAGGTCGGCGCGGGCGGCTTCGTAGCGGGTTTGGTCCAGCTTGCCGTTGGCCAGATCGGCGTCTAGTTCCGCCAGTTGCTGCCTGAACAGGGCCAGATTGAGCTGTTCCGGCGCGATCCCAGCGGCGGGGGGCGGGGCTAGCAGCGGGATCAGGATGAACAGCAGCGCCAGCGCGGCCAGCCCGGCGGCGAGGATTAGAAAGGTGGTCATGCGGGGTCCTGGGGGCCGCCATCGGCGGCCAGCAAGTCCTGTAGGCGTTGGCGTTCGGCGGCGCTGATCGGCTGCTCCGGGCGCGACCGGCGGTGCCAGATGACGCCACCGAGCACCAGCGCGCCGAGTCCCAGCAGGGCGAACGGCCCGTACCAAAGGAGATAGGTCGAGGGTTTCAGCGGCGGCTCGTAGAGGACAAAGTCGCCATAGCGGGCGACCAGGAAGTCCAGGATCGCCTCCTCGGAGGTGCCGGCCCGCAGCATCTTATAGACCTCGTTACGCAGGTCTTGGGCGAGTTCGGCGCGGGAGCCGGCCAGCGATTCGTTCTGGCAGACCAGACAGCGCAGCTTGCCGATCAGGTCGCGGAAGGCGGCCTGTTGTTGTGGGCTGTCGAACTCGAACTCCTCCAGCGTGAAGGCAGCGGCCGGCCCGGCGACGCTTAGCGTGGCGGCCAGTATGGCGGCGGTCAACAGGGTCGAGAGGTGACGCATGGCGCGGGTCAGGAAGCAGGGGTTGGCGATGGAGGTGGCACCGGTGAGGCGGATGGTCGACCGCCAGGGTGCCCGTCGCGGCGGTCGCGGCGGGCGCCGGTCAGCCCTTGGCCTTCAGTTGTTCCACCAGCGGCCGGATGGTCTTCTCCCAGACCTGGGAGTCGATCGGGCCGATGTGCTTGTAGCGGATGATGCCCTCCTGATCGACGACGAAGGTCTCCGGGGCGCCATAGACGCCCCAATTGAGGCCGACCTCGTTGTCCGGGTCGTGGCCGGTCATCGCATAGGGATTGCCGGTGCTGCGCAGCACCCGTAGCGCATCGGCGGCATCGTCCTTCCAGTTGAGTCCGACGATCTGAAAGTCGGGCAACTCGGACAGGGCCATGAGGGCATGATGCTCGGCCCGGCAGGAGTTGCACCAAGAGGCCCAGACATTGACCAGCGAGATCTGCCCACGCAGGTCGTCGCTGCTCACGCTCCGGCTGGGGTCGGTCAGTTCCGGCAACCGGAATTCCGGCACGGGTTTGCCGATCAGCGGCGAGGGTACCTTGCGCGGATCATTACCCAGTCCGAACACCAGCAACGAGATCAGGGCGGCGAACAGGAGCAGCGGAACGGCGGCGATCCAGACGCCGCGGGCTGGCCTGATGGATGGCCCAGTGGATGGCCCAGTGGATGATGGGGCAGCTGGCATGGGTTAGGCCCTCGCAGCGGCGCCGGGCAGCGGCGCGGCCGCCCGGATGCGGGCGCTGCGATAGCGGGGGTCGGAGACGGCGAACAGCCCGCCGATGGCCATGAAGATGGCCCCCAGCCAGATCCAGCGCACGAACGGCTTGTAGTAGAGCCGCAGCGACCAGTCACCGCCGCCGACGTGCTCGCCGAGGGAGACATAGAGGTCGCGGAACAGGCCGGGATCGATCGCGGCCTCGGTCATCGGCATACCACCGGTCAGATACATCCGCTTCTCCGGATGCAGATCGGCGATCTGCCGCCGACCGCGATAGACCTGGAAGTGGCCCTGATCGGCGCGGTAGTTAGGTCCGGCAATGCGCTGGGCGCCGAGGAACTCGAACCGGTAGCCGGCCAGTTCGTAGACATCCCCGGGCGCCATGCGCACGTCTTCCTCGACCTGGAAATTGGCGACCATGGTGATACCGACGGTAAACAGGGCCACCCCGACGTGGGCGATGACCATGCCGTAGAAGCTGCGACCGTTGCCGCGCAGGTCGCTAAATAGGGCCTTGACGCCGCCTTGTTGCCAGCGCTGCCGCAACCGTTCGCGCAGCACCACCCAGTGCGAGGCCAGCAGCCAGACGGCCAGGGCCAGGCCGACCGGGACCCACTGCTTGCCACCGCTGAACAGCGGCAGGGCAGTGATGCCGAGCACGGCAATGCTGATCACATAGGCGCCCTTGAGCAGGCGGGTCAGGCGCAGTGCCTCGTCGTGTTTCCAGCGGGCCAGTGGTCCGATCCCGAGCAGGATCGCGATGAATGGCGCCAGCGCCAGGAACATCTTGTTGAACCAGGGGAAGCCGACCGAGATCTTGCCCCAGTCGAAGGCCTCATAGATGAGTGGGGCGAGGGTGCCGAACAGCACCACCACGGTGAGCGCGATGAACAGCAGGTTGTTACCGAGCAGGGCGGTCTCGCGGGAGATCGCATCGAAGCGCCCGCCCTCGTTGACCTCCGGTGCCCGCCAAGCAAAGAGTGCCAGCGAGCCGCCGATGACCAGGCAGAGGAAGATCAGGATGAACAGGCCGCGGGCCGGATCGGTCGCAAAGGCATGCACCGAGGTCAGCACCCCCGAGCGCACCAGGAAGGTCCCGAGCAGGCTGAGCGAGAACGCGGCGATCGCGAGCAGGACGGTCCAGGACTTGAACGCGCCGCGCTTTTCGGTGACCGCCAGGGAATGGATCAGCGCGGTGCCGGCCAGCCAGGGCAGCAGCGAGGCGTTCTCGACCGGGTCCCAGAACCACCAGCCGCCCCAGCCGAGTTCGTAGTAGGCCCACCAGGAGCCGAGCGCGATGCCGACGGTCAGAAAGATCCAGGCGACCGTGGTCCAGGGCCGCGACCAGCGTGCCCAGGCCGCATCCAGCCGCCCGCCGATCAGGGCCGCCACGGCAAAGGCGAAGGCGACCGACATGCCGACATAGCCCATGTAGAGCATGGGCGGATGGATGGCGAGGCCGGGGTCCTGCAGCAGCGGGTTCAGGTCACGCCCATCCGGTGGCACCGGGAACAGCCGCTCGAAGGGGTTGGAGGTGAGCAGCATGAACAGCAGAAAGCCCACCGCAATCAGCCCCTGCACCGCGATCACTCGCGCGATCACCGGCAATGGCAGACCACGGCTGAACAGGGCCACGGCGGCCCCCCAGCCGGCCAGGAACAGCACCCAGAGCAGCAGCGAGCCCTCATGTGCGCCCCACAGCGCTGACACCTTGTAGACCGTCGGCAGCAGGCTGTTGCTGTTGCTGGCCACATACAGGACCGAGAAGTCGTCCGAGAGGAAGGCCTCCAGCAGGCAGGCAAAGCTGATCGCGACGAACAAGAACTGCCCGAGCGCCAGCGGCCGGGCCATCCCCATCCAGCGACGGTTGCCCGCGAGCGAACCGACCAAGGGGAAGCTGCCCTGGATGATGGCGATGAGCAGCGCCAGGATGAGCGCGAAATGGCCGAGTTCCGGGATCATCGCCCAACCCCTCCGCCAACCCCGCCGCCGGTCACCAGCGATTCGGTGGCCGCGCGCAGGGCGGCCGTGGCCTGCTCGGTTGGTCCGGTGATGCCCTCGGCGTGGGCGGTCTGCAGCGTGGCAGCCACTTCCGGCGGCATGTACGACTCGTCGTGCTTGGCCAGCACCTCTTCGGCGTAGAAGACCCCATCACCGCCCATGCGCCCGCGGGCGACCACGCCCTGATTCTCGCCGAACAGATCCGGCAGGATGCCGGTGTAACTGATCGGCACCGTGGCCGCGTTATCGGTCACGTTGAAGTGCACGGTCAGGCCATCCGGCTGTCGGCTCAGGGTATTGGCGACCACCAGGCCGCCGACCCGGAACACCGCGTCGGCCGGGTGCTCGTTGGCGATGACCTGGCTGGGACTGAAAAAATAGGAGATGTTGCTCTGCAGGGCACTCAGGGCCATGGCCGCGGCGGCGGTGACGCCGAGCACCGCGAGACCGACAAAGACCAACCGCTTCTGTCTTGCTTTCATGGGTCACTTGCCTCGGGGCCGCGGATAGCGGCCGCCTCAGTGTTGCCGAAGCCCCGGGCCGACCAGCCCGGGGGCGCCGGACCAGGGCAGGCCAGGTCCGCTGGAACTGTGGTTTCAGAGCGGTACGCGCGGGCGTCACTGCCCGAGCGCAGCTTCGCTAGGGGTATCGCTGGCCCGGCTGTCATCGATCATCGTGGGGGCGCCGCCGCTCGGGCTGGTAGGGCATTCGGCCGCGGCAGCAGCCTGGCGCAACTGCACCAATCGACCCACCCGCTCGCGAATGGTTCGCTCCTCCTTGCGCAACTGCCAGACCTCGGCAGCGAGTGCGGCGAAGGTCATGCCGAAGGCGCCCCAGACGAAGAACCCATAGCCGCCCTGGGTAATGAAGCCGATCATCGCGCCCCCCCGGTACCGAGCAGTTCGGACACCCAGGCGGTGTCGGCCTCCCGGGTCAGGATGATCCCGCGCAGGCGGGCAAAGGCGGTGGCGAAGGAATAGAGCCAGAAGCCCAGGGTCATGGCCAGCATCGCAAACAGGATATTGCCCTCGATCCGGCCCAGCGACGAGCGCTGATGCAGCGCCGCGCACTGATTCGGGTCCGGACAGTTGATCGACCAGAAGATCACCGGCACCAGCACCAGGCCGACGATGGCGAGCAGGGCCGCGGCGCGGTCGGCCCGGCGCGTGTCATCGATGGCCGAATGCAGGGCGATGTAGCCGATATACAGAAAGAAGAGGATCAGCTCCGAGGTCAGCCGCGGATCCCAGTCCCAGAAGGTGCCCCAGCTCGGCCGGCCCCAGAAGGCCCCGGTCCACAGCGCGATGAAGGTGAACACCGCCCCGGTCGGAGCGACCGCCCGGGCCATCATGAAGCTGAGCCGGGTATTGAACACCAGGCCCACTGCCGACCAGCCGGCGAGCACCAGATAGAGCCACATCGACATCCAGGCCGCCGGCACATGGATGAAGATGATGCGGTAATACTCCTTCTGCGGGTTGGTCCCGCCGAGGCGCTCCGGGGTCAGGAAGAAGCCCCAGTAGAGGGCAATCAGCACCAGCAACGCCGCCGCCGCTGTCAGCCAGGGGATCAGCCGTCCGGCCAGCGGATAGAACGCCGACGGCGCCGAGTATTTAAACCAGTTGACCTTGATATTCATTGTTCTGCGATTGCCGTTGCCGGGATGGCCAGGCCGGTGACCGGGCACGCCCGGGACCTCGTTATTCCAGTGCGATGCGCAGCGCCAGGGCTGCAGCGAGCGGGGCGAACACCAGCGCCACCAGCAGGAAGGCACCGAGCAATTGTAAGTAGGGGACGACCGCAGCCAGATCGATCGCCGCCATCGCGACCGCGCCGGAGCCATACACCAGTACCGGCACGTAGAGCGGCAGGATCAGCAGCGATAGCAAGATCCCACCACCGCGCAGCCCCAGGGTCAGGGCCGCCCCGATTGCCCCGATCAGACTCAGTACCGGGGTGCCCACCGCCAGCGAGACCAGCATGATCCAGACCGCGCCCCAGTCCAGGTGATACTGCATCGCCATCAACGGTGCGATCAGCACCAGCGGCAGCCCGGTCAGCAACCAGTGGGCGATCACCTTGGCTAGCACCAGCAGCGACAGCGGCTGGCCGGTCAGCAGCAGTTGCTCCAGGGTGCCGTCCTCGTAGTCGGCGGCGAACAGGCGCTCCAGCGCAAGCATCGAGGCCAGCAGCGCAGCGACCCAGACCACACCGGGGCCAAGTTGTTTCAACAAGGCGCGCTCGCTGCCGACGCCGAGTGGAAACAGGCTGACCACGATCACGAAGAAGAACAGCGTCGTCAGCACGTCGGTCCGCCGCCGCAGGGCAAGCGTCAGATCGCGCGTCAGGATGCAAGCGAAGACCTTGAACATCAGACACCGGGCAGGGCAGGGCCGGCCGCGGCCGCTGGCGATCCGATCATTGTGGCACCGCCGCGCCGGCTGCTGCCGAAGACGCTGAAGTGGTCGCTTCCGCGGGACCGGCCGCGGCGGCATGCGCGGGCGGGTCGAGCGTCAGGCGCTGGATCGCTCCGCGGGTCAGGGCCACCTCTTGGTGGGTGGTCAGCACCACCAATCCGCCACCGGCGACATGCTGTGCGATCAGTTCCTCCAACAGCGTTACCGCATCGGTATCCAGGGCGGTAAACGGCTCGTCCAGGATCCACAGCGGCGCCTTGCTCAGGATCAACCGCGCGAGGGCGACCCGCTTTTTCTGACCCTGCGACAGCAGGCGCGTTGGCAGGTCTTCGTACCCGTCGAGCCCGATGCGCGCCAGCGCCGCGCGCAGTGCATCGGCGGCCACTGGCCGTTGATCTAGGGTGGCGGCAATCTGCAGATTCTCCAGCCCGGTCAGATCGGCCTTGATGCCGTTGAGATGTCCAAAGTAGAGCAGGTCGCGGCGGTAATCCTCGGCCAGTTCGCGGATGTCCTCGCCGTGCCAGCGGATCTGGCCGGCATCGGCATGCAGCAGGCCGCAGAGGGCACGCAGCAGGGTCGTCTTGCCGCTGCCGTTGCGTCCGCGGACATGCAGCAGCGTGGCCGGCCCGACTTGCAGACCGAGGCCGGCAAACAGCAGGCGGTCGCCGCGTTGGCAGGCCAGATCGATGGCTTCGAGCATCGGTGGGACGGGCGGCTTCCTGAGGGGCAGTTCGCTGCGGGGGCCGGGGCCAGGCGGGAGGAGCGACCGGGGGTCTTGCTGGCGGAGGAGCCAGGCCGGCGCGCCAACAGACTGGTCGGCAGGCCGACAGACGCCGGCAAAGCCTTGCAAGATAACGCGGGACGCCGCGCCGGACAAGCACGCGGAGCAGCGCTTCCCGATGACCGGGATGGACGCCTTCGGCCCGGTCCTTCCGGGAGTCTACGCGCAGCCCGCTGAGCAGACCATCCGTCTCATCTCCGCTCGCCCGGCGGATCCGTTCTGATCAGATCGATCGCGACCTGATGGTCGGTGATCTGCTCTATGACCCGATGATGGAGGATGAAGTGGTCCTGGGTTCCAGATTGCAGCGTGCGCAGCATCCGTGGAATCGCTTGCTGCTTCGGGCCTTGGTCATCGTTTGGTCCAGCCGCTGGCCGATACCGCGGCGGTCAACGCGACCCGCTACGCCGTGGGCCGGGTCCTGAAGGTCTGCGGGCTTCCATGCGGGCTTCCGGTGTCGTTCTGGAGCGGCGGGCGCACGAAGTTCAACCGCACCCGCCACGGCTACGCCAAGGACCCCGCGTGCGTCGGCGAGTCCGGTGCCGCGGTGACGATCCCGCCGGCCATGGTGCCGCTTGAGATCACCGCGACCAGCCGCAGCCGGCGCCGGGTGCGCGGCAATGACCGCTTTGGCTTCCCCAAGGGCACGCCGCGGCAGGCCAAGCGCGTCCGGGGTTTCCAGCCCGGCGATCTGGCCCGGCTGGTCTGCACCAAGGGCAAAACAGTACCGGGGTGCATGTCGGGCGGCTCGCGACGATCCGCGCCCGCGGCTGGTTCGTGCTCGGCGGGCACGACCAACCGGCGCGGGGGTTTCAACCTAGAAACGGCAGTTGAACGGCCCCCAGGGTGCGTCCCGCAGTCCGGCAAGGCACAACGAGGCGGACTAGTCATCGATTCCAACGCGTTGTCACGCAGACGGGCGCCGCGCGGGGCGTGCCTTGGGGGTCGTAGCGACCCGCAGCCGAAAGGTGATGTTGAGGCGAGCGCAGAATCCCTCACCAGCCAACTACTTGCGTCAGGCACGAAGCGGTCAACTGCCGTTTCTAGGTTGAAGTTCTGGTCGTGGCTCATGTGCGCGAAGCTTTCCCGATCTGGTTGCACATGCGGCGCCCAGGTGGGCTGAATCTGAAATATCGGGTTGTCAGCGCAAGCTACAGATGTCCGGTGCTGCGCAAAGTAGACATGTCCGGTCCAGATGCTCGGCTTGGCGGGGCAGGCGACCCGGCAAGGCGGCGACGGGGTTCTGAGCGCGCCGGATTACTTTTTCCTATTGGCTGACGGCCGCGATGGTGGTTATGTCGGACGGTTGTGCATACAATCCCGCACATGGACATCGACTTCGAGTGGGACGAGACCAAGCGTCAGGCGAACCGACGCAAGCACGGGGTCGACTTCGCGGATGCCGTGGAAGTCTTCTTACGACGACCTGTCCTGCTCGATGCTGGACCCGGACCACCACGCGGAGCAGCGCTTCCTGATCACCGGCGTCGATGCCTTCGGCCGCGTCCTGCTGGTGGTCTACGCGCAGCCCGACCAGCAGACCATCCGCATCATCTCCGCTCGTCCGGCGACACCCGCCGAGCGGCGGCACTACGAGCAAGGCTGAACCCATGCGCGACGAGTACGACTTCACCGACAGCCAGCGCGGCGCCATCGTCAAGAGCAACAAGGAGCGGATCACCATCCGCCTCGATCCGGACATCATCGAGTGGTTCCGAGGCCGGGTGCGGGGCGGCGGCCACTACCAGACCCTCATCAACGAGGCCCTGCGCGAGCACATCGAGCGCCAGAGCGGTGCCGACCTGGAGAGCACGCTGCGGCGCGTGCTGCGCGAGGAGCTGATGGCCGCCAACCCCTGACGCCCCTCCGTCAGTCCAAGCGTTGCGCCCGACGGTCAGCCTACGGCCGAATTCGCCCCGCGGAAGCGTTCCGCCGCCGATCGGCGCTGGCCGCGTCGTGTCGGCGCCTTCTTAGTACTACTTTGTCACATTGAATTAACTTACTGATTTATATATATTTATTGGCTTCCGTAACTATATAGGGTTGGCGTTTGACTCATGCGAGCCCGCGGTAAAGCAAATAACCAGCATGTCCTCAAAAAATTAGCCTGGCATCTCACTTCTTATGTCAAGGCATACCGCCGGTGTTTTCGAAATGACACCTTCGACGGCCACACCTTAGGCCAAGCGTACATTCGCGGTCTGATAAGAACTGAAGCGGGCAAGCGGAATAGGGAACGGATGAACGAAGAAACCG
>REDK01000049.1 GCA_007693535.1 Chromatiaceae bacterium | reverse complement strand
TCAGTCGGCGGGACTTGATGCGCCTGGCGGGCGGTGCCGTCATCGCGGCGGGAGCCGCCCCAGTGCTGGGCACCGCGATCACGGCGAATGCCCGGCCGGTGCGGGTGCTTGGCGTCGCCTGTAGTCCGCGGCGGGGCAAGACCACCGCGACCGCGGTGAACATCGCGCTGGAGGCGGCCAAGGCGGTCAGCCCGCGCATCGAGGTGGAGCTGATCGACCTGGGAGGGATGACGATCGCGCCCTGGGCCGGTGGTGCCCGACCAGTCGATGCCGTCACCATCGACGACGACTTCGAGACCATCCGCCCCCGGATCGAGACCTTCGACGGTCTCATCATCGGCTCGCCGTCGTACTTTCGCGGCATGAGTGCGCTGTGCAAGGCCTTCATCGAGCGCTGTGCGGTCTTTCAGGCCCCGGAACTGGTCTGGGCCGGCCGCCCGCTGGGGGCACTGGCCACCGGCGGCTTCCGCAACGGCGGCCAGGAACTGGTGATTCAGCAGATTCAGACCACGCTGCTGACCTTCGAGATGACCATCGTCGGCGGCAAGCCGCGCGCCCATCAGGGGGCGACGCTGTGGAACCAGCATGACGATGACATCACGCAGGACGCGGTGGGCGTCGATACCGCAAACAAACTCGGCCAGCGCGTGGCCGAGGCGGCGTTGCTGTTTGCCGACGCAAAGCAGCCGGCGGCATAGGTCGGGGCGTCACTCGGCCCCTGATCCGCACCCTGTGCGGACCACAGCAGGCGCCGCTCCCGGCCTTGCGCCCTTGCAAGCGCCGGGGCGCAGCAGCGGATTGCCCTTGATGCCCCTTCGATCCTTGGCGAGCGAGCTGCGCGGCAGCCGAGCGGGCGTACCCGCGGAGATTGCGTGCAGCTGTAGTTGCCGCCAGCCGGCCCGGCGGCCGCCCGAGGTTGGCCGCAGACCGTTGGTTCGGCGCAACATCGCCCCTTCCGTTCATCTCCAAACCTGGGTTACCCTGACAAGGTGCCCGCGCGCGCTCATTGGCCGCTATCCAGCGTCCGCTGTCCTCGCCGGCACCGCATCCGCCGCCCTGCCCGGCTATCGCTGACCGGGGGGCGCGCACAGCAACCGGTCAGGCTCGGCATCCGCTCCGGGTCACCGGCAGCCCCAGGCAGGCGCCGTCGCGCCCGCCATCCGTCACGCGACCCTCGGCTGGGCCGTTAGCAGGGCCGATCTCGATCTGGCGAGAGAAAGAGAACGGGCCGATCAGAACGGGCCGATCAGGCCGGGGCGCGCCTGTCGCCGCTGAGGATCCACCGCATGACAGACAAGGTCTATTCCGCTCCGCCCGAGGCGTCCGTCACCGCGCCGGCGGACCCGCCCGCGGGTCCCTGGTACCGACTCGATGTCCATCCCTGGGTGTTCTTCACCTCCGCGGCGATCATCATCCTGTTCGTCGTCCTGACCATCTTCTTCGAGCAGCATGCCGACGACCTGTTCGGGCGCGTGCAGGGCGCGGTCTCACGCTATGCCGGCTGGTTCTTCGTTGGCACCATGAATGTGATCCTGATCTACGTGGTCTCGCTGATGCTTGGACGCTTTGGCAATATCCGCCTGGGTGGCGAGGGCGCGCGTCCTGAGTTCAGCACCCTGTCCTGGTTCGCCATGCTGTTCAGCGCCGGCATGGGCATCGGCCTGCTATTCTATGGCGTGGCCGAGCCGATGTTCCATTTCGTTGCCTCGCCGCTGGCCGAGGCCGGCACCCCGGAGGCGGCACGGGTGGCAATGGATTTCACCTTTCTGCACTGGGGTCTGCATCCCTGGGCGATCTATGCCCTGGTCGGCCTGGCGCTGGCCTTCTTTGCCTTCAACAAGGGTCTGCCGCTATCGATCCGGGCGGTATTTCATCCCCTGCTGGGCGAGCGCATCTATGGCCCCATCGGCAATGTGATCGACATCATGGCCACCGTTGCCACCATGTTTGGTGTGGCCACCTCGCTCGGGCTCGGCGTGCAGCAGGTCAATGCCGGGCTGCACCATGTGTTTCCAGTGATCCCGCAGACTGCGCAGGTCCAGCTCCTGCTGATCACCGGGATCACAGCGCTCGCCACCTGGTCGGTCGTGCGCGGGCTGGACGGCGGCATCAAGCTGCTCAGTCAGGTCAATGTGGTGGTGGCTGCGGCGCTGATGTTCTTTGTGATGCTGCTCGGGCCGACCCTGTTCATCATGAATGCCTTCATCGAGAACATCGGCATCTATGTGCAGAACTTCGCCCACCTGAGCACCTGGAACGAGACCTATGACAACACCCAATGGCAAAATGGCTGGACCGTGTTCTACTGGGGCTGGTGGATCGCCTGGTCGCCCTTCGTCGGCATGTTCATCGCCCGCGTCTCCTACGGGCGCACCATTCGCGAATTCGTCAAGGGCGTGCTGCTGATTCCGACCCTGGTCACCTTCCTGTGGCTGACCACCTTCGGCGGCAGCGCCCTGTATATCGATATGTTCGGTGCCGGTGGCATCGCCAAGGCGGTGCAGGAGAACATCCCGGTCTCGCTGTTCGTGCTGTTGCAGAACTTCCCACTCGCCCAGGTCACCTCGCTGCTGGCGATCACCGTGGTCATCACCTTCTTCGTGACCTCCTCGGACTCCGGCTCGCTGGTCATCGACATCATCACCGCCGGCGGCAATACCGAACCGCCGAAGATCCAGCGCATCTTCTGGGCGGTGCTGGAGGGTCTGGTGGCCGGTGCCCTGCTCCTCGGCGGCGGCCTGGTGGCCCTGCAGACGGCGGCCATCTCGACCGGTCTGCCGTTCGCGGTGATCCTGCTGGGCATGGCTGTCTCGCTGCACCGCGGCCTCAACCAGTATCAGACCGGCCAGGCCTTCGCGGTCACCCTGGGCGACTATCAGGGTCCCCAGTTCCGGACCGCGCCGACGCGCAAACTGCCCACCTTCGGCCGGCGCCAGCTCTGGCTGCGCCGGCCCGGACCCGCCGTGCGACCGGCCCCTTCGGTCGGTGGGGGGCAGGCATGAACCCGTCGCCACGCCATCCGAACCACCGCTGGCAGCGCGGCCGTCGCCTGCTGGCCGCCCTGCTGCTGGGGCTCGGCATGCTGCCGCTCGCCGGCATCGCCCGCGCCACCACCCCGGCCGGACCGCCGATCCGGATCGCCTATGTGGACTGGTCCTCCTCGGTGGCCAGCGCCAACCTGGTCTGCGCGGTACTGCGCCATCACCTCCAGCGCCAGTGCCGGCTGATCGAGGCCGATGCCGAGGGCATGTGGCGTCTGGTCGCCGATGGGGAGGCGGATGTGCTGCTGTCGGCCTGGTTGCCAGACACCCATGCCGAATACCTGGACCGCTACGGCGAGCGTCTGGAAGACTTGGGGCCGAACCTGACCGGGACCCGCATCGGGCTGGTGATCCCGGCCACTGGGGTCGGTCGTCAAACCAACGCCCTTGGCGCCCGCCCGCGCCCGACTCTGGCGATCGACAGCATCCCCGAACTCGCGGCACAGACAGCGGCCGTCGACGGGCGCATCGTCGGCATCGATCCCGGTGCTGGCATCATGGCCGCCGCGCAGCGGGCGCTGCAGGTCTATGACCTGGGCGAGCTGCGCCTGCTGGAAGGTTCCGAGCGCGAGATGACCAGCGCCCTGGCTACGGCCATCGCCGCCAACCGGCCCATCGTCGTCACCGGCTGGGAACCGCACTGGATGTTCGGGCGCTGGTCGCTGCGCTTTCTCGATGATCCCGAGGGGGTGTTCGGCGGCCAAGGCAGCATCCACACCCTGGTGCGCGCCGGACTGGCCGCCGAAGAACCGGCCGTCTATCGCTTCCTCGGCCAGTTCCGCTGGGAACCTGCAAGCATGAGCCAGTTGCTGGTCTGGATCGAGCAAGCCGGTGCGCGCGATCCCTATGTCCAGGCCCTGCGCTGGATGCAAACCCATCGCCGTCAGGTCGCTGACTGGACCCGCTGAACACGACGCGTCGGCCCGCCCCGGACAACACCCGGACGACGCCGGGCCAAGCGTGAGGAGGACAACGATGCTGCAAGGCCTCAGTCAGAAGTTTCGCGGCGGCTGCATGATGCTGGTCCGCGAACAGGAGCAGGATCTCAGCTTCCTGGGCACTGCCTTTCTCGTGCATCCCCAGGGCTATCTGCTAACCGCTGCCCACCTGGCGCACCGGTCAGAAGGGCTGCATGTGGTACCCACCCATCCGAACGATGAGTTCACCCCGATGACCATCGACCGCGCCGCGGCCCTGGCGGTCGCGGTGGTGGCCAGCGACACCGCGCACGACAGCGCGCTGCTGCGTATCGAGCAGCCGCTGGACATCGCGGTGCCGGATGACTTCCTCGGCAGCGCCGATCAGGTGCGCACCGGGGCCAGCATCCTGAGTTTGGGCTATGCCTTCGGCCATGAGCAGTTGCACGAGGTCATCGCCGTCGGCGGCCATGTCGCGGCCAAGATCCGCTCGCCGAACGACACCCGGCTGATCCTGTTCGACAACATGGTCCAGGACGGCGACATCGGCGGCCCGCTGATCCACGCTGGCGACGGCCACATCGTGGGCCTGGTCAGCGGTCGCTTCGATCCCACCGAGGTGGTCCGCGGCGCCACTGACTGGGATCGGCGCCCGCCGCACGACACCAATATCTCGTTCGCCGTCGCGATCGACTACGGCCTCGAACTCATGGCCCGGGCCGGGTTGCTGGCCGGCACGGGCGGGGCCGGTTAACGATTCAGGTGGTCACCGGGGGCCGCCGGCACCACGCACGCAACCGGCAGACCCGAGCGATTCGCTCTCGATGCAAAGGCCGTGGATTGTCATCCGACTTGTCTTGAGGGCCGCCGTTGGCGTCGCCCTGACGGTCACTGAGCTTGCTATGCTTCCGCCAGCCCCCCTTGAAGGCAATCGTCAATCCCGCTTCATCTGGCACATCGTTTCCGGCAATCGCCTCGGTTAAACTGATCCCTCAATGACCAGGTGCTGCCTCGCGCCGAGGCCGACCCCGAGCGCGGAGGAGGCCGCCACGTGTCAGACATGCATCGACAGGCGCCACCGAGCGCTGGGCAAAGGCCCGTCGCATCCGACCACGACACTAGCCAGCGGGCTCACCAGCAGGACGGCGGATCACCTCGTGCCCAGCTCGGCAGCGAGCCCAGCCCATCCGGCGAGACACCCGGCGAGACAACCGACATCTCGCTCGCCGAGCGCCTGGATTTCGAGCGCATGCTGGGCGATCTGTCGGCCCGCTTTTCGGATCTAACCGCACGACACATCGTCGACGAGGTCAGCCATGCCCTCGGGCGCTTGATGGAGTTCCTCGGGTTCGACCGCTGCAGTTATGCGGAGGTCACCGACACCGAACGGCCGTTCGACGTCCTGTGCTCCGTGAGCCGGACCGGAGTCGATCCCATGCCAACCGGGCCAGCCCCATCGTTTTCATGGTATTTCAGTGAGCTGCGCGCTGGGCGGATCGTCGTGCTAAGCGACATCCCCGCCGACCTCCCGCCCGCGGCCAGGGCTGAGCGTGACTATCGTCGACGGGTCGGACTCAAATCCAACCTGGCGATCCCACTGCGGGTCGGTGGACGGGTGGTGGCCATCATTGCATTCAGCGCCTTCCAGCAGACACGTCCATGGCCGCCGGACCTGATCCTGCGGCTCAAACTGGTCGGCGAGGTGCTCGCCCAAGGGGTCGCGCGCAGCCGCCGCGAGGCGGAGCTGGCGAGCGCGCTGGCCGAGATCACGCGCCTGAAGGAGCGCCTGGAGGCCGAGAACCACTGCCTGCGCCAATCCAGCCGCACCGGCTGCGGACGACTGCCGAGCAGCCGGTCCCCGGGCTTCAACCGGGTCCTGGCGGAGATCACCCAGGTGGCATCGACCAATGCCACGGTCCTGCTGCTCGGTGAAACCGGCACTGGCAAGGAGGTCTTGGCCGATGCCATCCACCACCTGAGCGAGCACGGCAGCCGGCCGATGATCAAGGTCAACTGCGCCGCGCTGCCGGCCTCGTTGATCGAGGCCGAGCTGTTTGGCCGCGAGAAGGGCGCCTACACCGGGGCGCTGGCACGTCAACCGGGTCGCTTCGAGTTGGCGGACGGCTCGACCATCTTTCTCGACGAGGTCGGCGAGTTGCCCCTGGAACTGCAAACCAAGCTGTTGCGCGTGCTCCAGGACGGCCGCTTCGAGCGGGTGGGCGGCAACCGGACCATCCAGGTCAAGGTCCGGGTGATCGCGGCCACCAACCTCGACCTCGCCCACGCGGTTGCCGAGGGCCGTTTTCGCGCCGATCTCTACTACCGGCTGAACGTCTTTCCAGTCGTCGTGCCGCCGCTGCGCGAGCGTCGCGAAGATATCCCGCTGCTCGCCTGGGAGTTCGTCCGCGAACTCGGCGAGTCCATGGGCAAACCAATCGAGCACATCGCCCCGGACTCCATCGATGCGCTGGTGGCCTACGCCTGGCCGGGCAATGTCCGCGAGCTGCGCAACCTGATCGAGCGGGCGATGATCCTCAACCGCGGCCGGGTCCTACAGGTCCCGCTCAGCACCGCGCTCAGCACCGGGCCATCGCCAAGCGGCCGCTCACCGAGCAACCCGGATGCCGGGCCGGCGTCGGTGGGCACCTTGCGAGAACGGGAACGCGAGCAGATCCTCCAGGCCTTGCAACAGACCGGCTGGCGCGTTCGTGGCCCCGGCGGGGCCGCCGAGCGCCTGGGCATCAAACCCACCACGCTGGAGTCACGGATGCAACGGTTAGAGATCAGGCGCCCAACCTCCGGCTAGCGGGTCATGCCGCGACCCAGGGCGGGGGCGTCCCGCCTCCGAGCAGCTGTAGAAACTCCGACGCGCCGACGCCCGCTCCGACTCCCGGTTGCGCTGCCAGGTGCCGCGGCACCCGCGGTCGATCGCGAAGCGCTTGACTTGCCGGGCAGACCGAGCGGTCATCCGGGCGCGGTGAAGTTGGCGGGACAATTGCTTAGCTGCACCTTGCTGTGGTGCCATCGCACTGTCGATTCTGCGGGGTTCTCGCCGATGATCGTCTTCTCCGTCCGCGTCTGCGTTGCAGCAGCACAACGCGCCGCCTTCTTGGCGAGTGTCGCGGCGCTGCTCGAGCCGACCCGGGTGGTGCCGGGCTGTGACTGTTGCCGGCTCTACACCGACTGCGAAGACCCGAACGCCTTCACCCTGCTAGAGGAATGGGCAACGCAGGAGGCGCTCGACCGGCATTTGACATCGAGCGACTTCAAGACCTTGGTAGCGGCCATCGAGTTGTCGGCGCTGCCACCGACGGTGCACGTCGACAGCGTGGTGCAGCGCGCCGGCATCGAGATCATCGAGGCGGCCCGGCGGGCGCAGGGACTGCTGTAGCCGGGTAGCCGGCAGCAGGCCCCGGGGGGCGGGTGGCAGCCGGCGTCTGCTACGCGCAGACGACAGCGACGGCGCCCGCGCCGCGGACCATCCCGCCAAGCGATGCGGACGCCGCCCCCGTTCTTTTTCGGTTCCGGCTTGCCGGGTCAGGAGATTCCCAGATGTCGCCGCCAATGCATCCGGCCGCCACGCACCACCTGCCGCCTTTCGTCACCGCGCCGGGGGAGACCGACGCCCTGTTCGTCTTCACCGGCATCATCGTGCTGCTCGGCGCGATCGGCATCGGGATCTTTTACTGGAAGCTCCACGCCCTGCCCGAGCAACTGGCCCATCGCGGCGAGAAGATCCAGTTCGAACTGGTTGCGGTGTTGGCCCTGATCGCCTTGTTCACCCACAACCACGCCTTCTGGATCGCCGCCCTATTGCTCGCGCTGATCCCACTGCCGAACTTCCTGGCCCCGCTGACGGCCATCGCCCGGTCGCTGGAGCAGATCGCCGCGGCCGCCCAGCCCACCTCCCGCCACCCCGCGGCCGCCACCCGTGGCGACCGCGGCGGGGCCAGGCCCGGCCGCCGCCCCACCGGGGGCACCAGGGGCGGGCGAGCAACCGGAGGTCTGAGCCGTGCTGGAGCTGTTCCTGTGCTCGCTGCTGACCATCCTGCCGGACTACCTGTTTCGCCGCTTCGCGCAGGGCAAACGCCTCGGCCGCGACATTAACCTGTTCACGGTCTGGTACGAGCTGCGTTGGGGGATCACGCTCTGTCTGATCCTGACGCTCTCACTGATCACCACGGTCTTCTACTTCCACCCCTCGACCAAGGCCGCCTCCGCGATGTTTAGGACCGTGACCCTGATGACCGAGGGGACCGGCCGGGTCGCCGAGGTCTTCGTCGACATCAACGAACGGGTGCAGGAAGGTCAGCCGCTATTTCGGCTCGACAGTCGGGCGCAAGAGGCGGCCATGGAGACCGCCAAGCGCAAGATCGCCGAGGTCGAGGCCAGCATGATCGTGGCCAGATCCCAACTCGCCGAGGCCGAGGGCCGCGTGGTGCAGACGCGCGGCGCCCTGGAACAGGTCGTCGACGAGTTCGAACGACGCAGCCAGATCCTGGCGCGCAGCCCCGGCTCGATCGCCGAGGCCGATGTCGAGCGCACCCAAGTGCAGGTCGAGGCCCAGCAGGGTGCCCTCGACGCGGCGCTGGCGGGCCGCGACGCGATCGTCGCGCAGATCGAGATCGAACTGCCGTCGCGCAAGGCGAGCGCCGAGGCGGCGCTCGCCGAGGCCGAGGTCGCGCTCGCCAAGACCCTGGTGACGGCCGGCACCGACGGCATGTTGCAGCAGTTCGCGCTGCGCCCGGGCGACATCGTCAACCCGATGCTCAGACCGGCCGGCATCCTGGTGCCGTCGCGCCCAGCCACCGGCCTGCTGGCCGGCTTCGGCCAGATCGAGGCGCGGGTGATCAAGGTCGGGATGATCGGCGAGGTGACCTGTATCGCGATGCCCTGGCAGATCGTCCCGATGGTGGTGACCGAGGTCCAGCCGGTCGTCGCCTCCGGCCAGATACGCCCGACCGACAGCCTGATCGACGCCCAGCAGATGGGCCATCCCGGCAGCATCACGGTGATCATGGAGCCGCTCTTCGCGGGCCAGCTTGACACCCTGCCCCTGGGCGGCAACTGCATCGCCAATCTCTACACCAGCAACCACGAGGCCCTGCAGGACCCCGACCTCGGCTTTTGGCAGCGTTTTGGACTGCACGGTATTGAGACCATCGGTCTGGTGCACGCGCTGATCCTGCGCATCCAGGCCGCGCTGCTGCCGATCCAGACCCTGGTCCTCGGCGGGCATTGAGCGGCCTCGCCGAGCCGCCCGGCACCGGCGCGGCGGCCGACCGTCGCGTGCGCCGGCCTGCTCACCCCTGATCGGAGAACGCATGATGAAATCGACATCCGATGATCGCGGCGTCATCCAGGCGCTGCTCGACCGACTCAATGAACAGCGCCTGCCGCGGCTGTTGGCCTTGCAGGCGAAGGTCGATGCCGGCGCGCCATTGGCGGATGCAGACCTCGACTTCCTGCGCCTGGTTGCCGAGGATGCCGGGCGCGCGTCCGGCCGCTGCTCGAACGTCACCCGGAGTTCCAGACCCTGGCGGCCCAGGTCCTGCAACTGTTCGCCGACATCAGCGCCAAGGCCCGGCAGAACGAAGGCTGA
>REDK01000059.1 GCA_007693535.1 Chromatiaceae bacterium | reverse complement strand
GGCGTCGCCGCGGCCGGGCCGCGCCTCGGCGACTGGCGCGACACCGCCTGGCGCGCCCTGGCCGGGTTCGCGTCCGACTGGCTGCGCCCGGCGGCGGGCTGGTGGCAGACCGCCTGCCGGCTGGAGATCAGCCTGCGCCAATGGCCCACGGCCATCGCCCTCCTGCTTGCCGTCGGCCTGCTCGCGACCCTGCCGCTGGCCCTGATCCAGACCGGACTCTGGCTGACCGCCCTGGCCCTGCTGGCGCTGATCCCGGTCGCGCTGCTGATCTTTCTGCTCGCGCGTGCCCAGCGCCGGAC
The DNA here is from genome assembly GCA_007693535.1 of Chromatiaceae bacterium. Lineage (GTDB taxonomy): Bacteria > Pseudomonadota > Gammaproteobacteria > Chromatiales > Chromatiaceae > Lamprobacter. The sequence goes on along the minus strand of REDK01000059.1, from coordinate 35,711 downwards.
CGGCGAGCGGCCGGCCGCGGCAACGGCAGACACTGACGATGCGCAGGACCAGGCCGCGACCCTGACCCCGGCCACCACGCCGCATACCCTGGCGACAGACGAACTGTTCCGGGATTTCGACAGCGACGATGCCGGCCTGACCCAGACCGAGGCCGAGCGCCGTCTGGCCGCGCATGGTCCCAACCGCCTGCCGGCCCCATCCAAGCGCCATCCGCTGCTGCGGTTGCTATCGCACTTTGCCAACATTCTGATCATCATGCTGGTGATCGCCGGTATCGTCACCGGGCTGCTGGGGCATTGGGTGGACACCGCGGTCATCCTCGGCGTCGTCGTCATCAATGCCCTGATCGGCTTCATCCAGGAAGGCAAGGCCGAGAAGGCCCTCGAGGCAGTGGGCAGCCTGCTCACCCCCACCTGCACCGTGCTGCGCGACGGCACCCGCCGCGCGCTGCCGGCCGACGAGCTGGTGCCGGGCGACGTGGTGCTGCTGCAGTCCGGCGACCGGGTGCCGGCGGACCTGCGCCTGTTCCGGGTGCGTGACCTGCGTATCGAGGAGGCCATGCTGACCGGCGAATCGGTGCCGGTCGAGAAGGACACGCGCGCGGTGGATGCCAAGGCCTCGGTCGGGGATCGCAGCGGCATGGCCTACACCGGCACCCTGATCACCTACGGCCAGGGTCGCGGTGTCGTGGTCGCCACCGGTAGCGACACCGAACTCGGGCGCATCAGCGCCATGCTCTCGCAGGTGCGCACGCTGAAGACCCCGCTGCTGCGCCAGATCGAGACCTTCGGCTACTGGCTCACCGCGGCCATTGTCGGCATCGCCACGCTGACCTTCGCCTTCGGCCATCTGGTGCGTGGGATCGGCTGGGGCGACAGCTTCCTAGCCGCGGTCGGGCTGGCGGTCGCGGCCATCCCCGAAGGCCTGCCGGCGATCATGACCATCACCCTGGCCATCGGCGTGCAGCGCATGGCGAAGCGCCACGCCATCATCCGCCGCCTGCCGGCGGTGGAGACCCTGGGCTCGGTGACGGTGATCTGCTCGGACAAGACCGGCACCCTGACCCGCAACGAGATGACCGTGGCACGGGTGATGGTCGCGGATGGCGCCTGGCAGGTCAGCGGGGTCGGTTACGCCCCGCGCGGCGAGGTGCTGCCGGCGGATGCCGACCCGGACAGCGCCACCGCCGAGGACGCGGCGGCAGAACAGCGCGACGGGGTGATGGCCTTGGCCCGTGCCGGCATGCTCTGCAATGAGGCCGAACTCGCGGAGCGCGACGGCCAATGGGTCCTGCTCGGCGATCCCACCGAGGGGGCGCTGGTGGTACTGGCGGCCAAGCTCGGGTTGGCGGCCGCAGCGGAGCGCAAGGGCTGGCCGCGGGTGGACCTGATCCCGTTCGAGTCCCAGCATCGGTTCATGGCAACCCTGCACCACGACCACGAGGGCGACGGGGTGATCTATGTCAAGGGCGCCCCGGAGCGGGTGCTCGGCATGTGTGAGAAAGTCCACCAGCCCGACCATGACGAAGAGATCGATACCGGCGCCTGGCAGGACCACGCCGAGGCGCTGGCCGCCGACGGGCATCGGGTGCTCGCCATCGCCATGCGGCCGGCACCATCCGACCAGACCGAGTTGCGCTTCGACGATGTCCAGCAGGGGCTGAACCTGCTCGGGCTGGTTGGCATCATCGATCCGCCCCGCGAGGAGGCGATCCGCGCCGTCGCCGAATGCCGCTCCGCTGGCATCCGCGTCAAGATGATCACCGGCGACCACGCCGCGACTGCCCGCGCGATCGGCCTGCAATTGGGCATCGGCGACGGCCGCCATTCGATGACCGGCCCGGAGATCGACGAGGTCGACGATCACACGCTGGAGCAGCGGGCCGCTGAGGTCGACGTCTTCGCCCGTGCCAGCCCAGAGCACAAGCTGCGCCTGGTCGAGGCCCTGCAGCGGCGCGGCGAGGTCGTGGCCATGACGGGCGACGGCGTCAATGATGCCCCGGCCCTCAAGCGCGCCGACGTCGGCGTTGCGATGGGCGCCAAGGGCACCGATGCCGCCCGCGAGGCGGCCGAGACCGTGCTCACCGACGACAACTTCGCCAGCATCGTCCACGCCGTCGAAGAAGGCCGCACCATCCACGACAACCTGACCAAGGCGATCCTATTCATCCTGCCCACCAACGGCGGCCAGGCCGGGGTGATCATCGCCGCCATCCTGGCTGGACTGGTGCTGCCCATCACCCCGGTGCAAATCCTCTGGGTGAATATGGTCACCGCGGTCACCCTGGCGCTGGCACTCGCCTTCGAGCCCGCCGAGCGCGGGGTGATGGCGCGCCCACCGCGCGACCCCAGCGCCCCGCTTCTCTCCTCCTTCCTGCTCTGGCGCATCCTCCTGGTCTCGGCGCTGCTGGTGGTCGGGGCAATCGGTATGTTCCTGTGGGAACTGGAACGCGGCATGCCGCTGGAGAGCGCCCGGGTGGCCACCATCAACACCCTGGTCTCCGGGCAGATCTTCTATCTGCTCAGCACCCGCGCCATGGTCGCCCCCGGGTTCACGCTGGCGGGCCTGACTGGCAACCGGCTGGTACCGCTGGTGATCGGCATCATCATCCTGCTGCAACTGCTGTTCACCTATGCCCCGCCGATGGAGGCCCTGTTCGGTACCGGCCCGATCGACCTGCTGGCCTGGGGCTTCATCCTCGCCATCGGCCTGGCGGTGTTCGTCGTGGTGGAATGCGAGAAATGGATCATCCGCCGCTATCGCGCCCACAAGGCCGGACCGGGACGTCAGGAGGCGTCCCAAGCCACCGCGCCCGGGTGATTCATTCCAGCCTGCGCACCTGCCCGCCGCGCGCCAGGATCTCTGCCTTCGCCGCCGCGAACGCGGTTGCATCCAGCGCGCGCGTCGCATTCTCGATCAGGGCCGCGTCGAAGCCTTCCGCGAGGGCGTCCAGCAACGTGTAATAGACGCAGATATCGCCGGCCAACCCACAGATGGCGAGCGTATCCACCCCGCGGTCGCGCAGGTAACCGGCCAGGCCCGTGCGCCGACGCCGGCCGTTGTCACAGAAGCCGCTATAGCTGTCCACCGCCGGGGCCGTCCCCTTGCGGATGACTGCCTCGATGCGGTGCCGATCAAGCGCTGGATGGAAATCCGCGCCCGCGCTCATCTGCAGGCAATGATCGGGCCAGAGCACCTGCTCCAGCCCCTGGAGCTGGATGACGTCGAACGGCTGCCTGCCGGCATGATTGGAGGCGAAGCTCTGGTGCTCGGGGGGGTGCCAGTCTTGGGTTGCAACAACGACATCGAATCGACCTTGCAGCCGGTTGATGACCGGGACCACGGCGTCGCCATCAGCGACTGCAAGAGACCCACCGGGCATAAAATCGTTCTGGACATCGACGATAATCAGGGCATTCATGGAGTCTGCCCGCGACGGTGTGCCGCGATGAGCTGGTTGCGTTCTGCATCGAGCCTGGTACTGAGGCCCACCTTGTAGCGATGGGGATACTCGAAGCGCTTATATTCCGGCGGCAATTGGCCCAACCGTTGTTGGCTATAGCGCCTGATATCCGCCAGGTCCGTCGGTTGTCGGAGGCGTTGGCCTTGGGACATGACCGGATGCAGGAGCGGTTCCTGTGCCCGCCCCGCGAGCGCGAGTGACTGGTTCGGATCGGAGGGATGGTGCATGCGCTGCACCGTTGGCTCATCGGCAATGGCAATCGCATCAGCACCCCAAAAGCCGCCGGCCTCGTCGAGGATGCGAAAGACCTGCTTGGCACAGGGAATGGTGATCTTGTCGGTCGACTCCGAGAGTTTCAGACAAGGCCGGCCGTCCACCTCGGCCAGCTTGTAGACGCCGTCGAGCGCCCCGTCCGGCTGACCGGTGACAAGGCTGGTACCAACGCCAAAGAGATCGATCGGGGCACCCTGCTCGCGCAGGCTCTTGATCACATGCTCGTCGATCTGGTTGGAAGCGGCAATCTTGGTCTCATGCAGACCGGCCGCGTCCAGCATGCTTCGTGCCTGCTTGGCAAGGTAGGCCAGATCGCCGCTGTCGAGCCGAATGCCCAGCAGCCGTTGGCCGCGTGCCTGCAGCTCCAACCCAACGCGGATCGCATTGGGTACGCCGCTGTTCAGGGTATCGTAGGTATCCACCAGCAACACGCAATGGTCCGGATGCGCAACAGCGAAGGCGCGGAAGGCATCCAGTTCGCAATCGTGGGCCTGGATGAAGGCATGGGCCATGGTGCCAGAGACCGGGATGGCATAGTCCCGTCCTGCCCGCACGTTGCTGGTCGCATCGAATCCGCCAACGAAGGCCGCACGACTCGCCGCATAACCGCCAAGACCGGGCGCTCGGCGCAAACCAAAATCGACCAGTACCGCCTCCGCCCCAGCCGCTAGGCGCATCCGGCTCGCCTTGGTGGCAACCAGCGTCTGATAATTGAGGATGTTCAGCAACAAGGTCTCGACGAGCTGGGCCTCGATCAGACTCGCCTCGACGGTGACGACGGGGCAGTCCGGAAACACCACATCGCCCTCGCGGCAGGCGTGCACGCGCCCACGAAAACGAAAACCCCGCAACGACTCCACGAAGTCCGGATGCAGCTGCTGCGCGCGCAGGAAGGCCAGGTCCGACTCGTCGAAGTGCAGCGTTTCCAGCAGCACCAAGAGGTCCTCCAGCCCGGCGAAGATGGCGTAGCCGCCGCCGCAAGGCGACTTGCGAAAAAAGTAATCGAAACGCGCTGACACCTGCCCACGGCCACTCAAGAAATAGGCCTGCGCCATCGCGAGCTGGTACTGATCGGTATAGGTTCCGGTGATGTCGATCATCTCGTACTCCTATTCATCCGCTCCTCGGTTCCCGCGGTTCTAGGATCATGAAAAAGCCCAAAACGACCACTCGCAACACAGCGGGGCATGCGACATGAAGGAGACGGCCGCCGACCACTCACTGACCGCGATGCCGAGACCAGCGCAGACCTTCAGTCTCCTCGTCGATGATCGCGAGCATGCCGCTGCGGTGCTGCCGGCCCTGCGCAGACTACCGGGGGTGCAGGTTCGGTTAGCACGCCTGGCGGTGGGCGATTATCAGGTGGACGAGTGCCTGCTGTTCGAACGCAAGACCCTGCCAGACCTAGTGCGATCGCTGAAGGATGGTCGGTTGTTCTCGCAAGCCCTTCGCCTGGCCAACGCGCCGTTGCGTGCGGCGATCATTCTGGAGGGGCGCGCTGGCGACCTGGCCGCCAGCCAGATGCGGCGCGAGGCCATCCAAGGTGCGTTAATCATGCTGACGCTGTTCCTGGGACTGCCGCTGCTGCGGGCTGCCGATGCCCGGGAGTCGGCGACGCTGATCCTCCTCGCGGCACGGCAGGGACGCGCCTTCGCCAGCGGTGCACTGCCGCGCCACGGCCGTCGGCCGCGCGGCAAGGCACGGCTGCAAAGCCATATCCTGCAAGGGCTGCCCGGGATTGGGCCAACCCGCGCCCGGCGTCTGCTCGATCGATTCGGCAGCATCGAGGCCATCATCGCCGCATCGGCAGCAGACCTGGCCAGCGTCGAGGGGATCGGCAAGACCACGGCCGCGGCGATCCGCTGGGCGATCGAGGAGCCCGGAGCGGACTATGCGGGTGAGCCCGGTGCAGCGGGCGCCTGGCCCTGCTGATGGCGCCGCGCGGCGCGTCGCCCGCTTGGCCGTCAGCAGTGCTCGACCCCGAACTCCATCAGCGTGCGCCGCTAGGCGATGGGGTGATTGTCGTGGCAATGGTGCCGGACAGCGGCGAAGGGGGCCGCGACGCGGGCCCGCAGGGCGGCAAAGGCGGCAGCAACCAGCCGCGCCGCCCATGGGCGGCGCGGTGCGGCGGATCAATTCACCGAAGGTTCCGGCCCCGGGTTGCGACAGCGGAGATCGGCCCTGGAGGCAATCGCTGAACCACCCGGCATCGGCCCAGTGATGAGCGCGCGATCAGGACCCGTTGTCATCGTTCTGCCGGGCCGGCGCCGGCGCCTGCAGGCATTTCTCCGGCGCCTTGATCGACAGGGCATTAGGGAACATGTCCAACCATGGAATGCGCATGCTGTAGCCCCAGACCTTGACCGGGGTGTCTGGACAGTTGCGGGCGATGCGGCTGGCGGTCGACTGCAGATCGGCCGAATCGAACTTGAAATACGGCGGGAGCAAGCCGGCATCCTCGTTGCGGAAGATCAGGGTCTTGGTGGTGTTGCCGCGCAGCGTCTCGATACGATACTGCACTTGGCGCCCGTCACCGGTGACGCCGGTGATCTGGACCTCCCAGGGCCGTGGGCCGATCCGGAGATAGGCAGCCACCAGCAACAGGGCGACGATGCTACCGAGAACGATGACGAGCTTCTGTTTCATGGTTGTTGATCTCCTGCTTCTGACTGCTGGCGGCTGCTCAGATCCCGTCGCGGACAGGACCGCTGCCGCGGGGATGCGATCGCGGATAGGCTGTTGGCATGCCGCCGAGCGCCGCGCCAGGATATCGACCGGTTGCGATCACAGGCCACGATGGGCCAGCGGCGGTCATCGGGATGCGCCCCGCACGGGTGCATTGGCATCAACACCTGCAGTGCTGTGGCCAGCATGCACAGTGCCATGGCCATCGGGGCCGGTCAAATCTGCCGAGCGGTCAGGGGTTGGACCCGCGGGCGGGCTGCCATGGCCATGTCGCCGCTGGCTGGCCCCAGCACGGCCGGCTGCGCTGTCAAGCAGCGCCTCTCACCTTACTCCGACGCCGGCTGCGCTGGTGCCGGCCGGCGGCCGAACCAGTTCAGCAGTTGGGCATGCGCACTTTCGTGCAGCGAGAGCAGCGCCGGGATCACCAGCAAGACCAGCAGGGTCGCAAAGCCGAGCCCGAAGGCGATGGAAACGGCCATTGGGATCAGGAATTGTGCCTGCAACGAGGTCTCGAATAGCAGCGGGGTGAGGCCGGCGATGGTGGTCAGCGAGGTCAATAGTACCGCCCGCAGGCGCTGGCTGGCGGCCTCGATCAGGGCCTCTTGCACCGGCAGGCCGGTGGCGCGCAGGTGCTTATAGAAGCTGACCAAGATGATGCTGTCATTGACCACGATGCCCGAAAGGCCAAACATGCCGAAGATAGAGATGATGGTCAGATCGATCCCCATCGCCCAATGGCCGATCAGGGCGCCGGTGAGGCCGAATGGGATGATGGCCATGACCACCAATGGCCAGCCATAGGAGGCGAACACCCAGGCGAGGATGATGTAGATCAGGATTAGGCCAAGGACCAGCCCCTTGCGCATATCGGCGAAGGTCTCGCGCTGATCGGCAGAGCGCCCCTCGAAGGAATAGTCCACGCCGTAGCGGCGCTGCAGCTCCGGTAGCGGGCCTCCCTCTAGGCTTGCCAGGATCGGCCCGGCGGTGTTGACATTACTGTCCACATCGGCGCTGACCTCCACCGCCAGGCGGCCGTCGGCATGGCGCAGGATCTCGAAGCCACGCCGGGCGCGCCATTCGGCCACCGCACTGAGCGGCACGGATTGCCCGTCCGGGGTGCGCACATTCAGCCGCTGCAAGCTGGCCAGGCTGGCGCGCTCGGCCTCAGCCAGGCGCACCCGCACCTCGACCTCATCGGCGCCATCCTGAAAGATCTGCACTAATTGGCCGTCGAAGGCGGTCCGCAATTGCCGCCCGAGGTCCGCCACCGATAGCCCCAAGGCCTTGCCGGCCGGGGTCAGGCTGTAGATCAGTTGCTCGCGCCCGTAGGGCATGTCGTCCTCGACCTCCAGCACCCCGTCGATGCTGGTCAGGGTCTCGGCCAGGTCGAGCGCCGCGGCCTTGAGTGCCTCGGCATCACGCCCGGTCAGGCGCACGCTCAGGTCGCGCCCCGGCGGGCCGACCCGCCGGCCGGTGATGATCAGGCTCTCCAGCCCGGCGGGCAGTTCGATGCGCTCGCGCCAGGCGCGGATGAAGGCCTGATTGCGGACATCGCGATCGTCCGATTCCACCAGCTCCACCTGCAGCGAGCCGAGTTGGTCGGCCGTGCCGCCGCCCCCGCCCCCACCCCCGCCGCTTTTGGTGCCGTGATAGGTCAATGCGATATTGATCAGGTGCCCGGCGTCGAAGCCCGCCTCGGTGGCCTGGAGGGTCTCCTCCAGATGGCGCAGGAAGGTGTCCACCCGAGCGCGCGGAGTGCCGGCGGTAAAGGTGACATCGGCGTTGATGATCTGCGCCTCCGGGGTCGGGAAGAACACGAACCCCATGCGCCCGCCAGCGAGTAGCCCCACCGCCAGCAGCAGCATAGCGATGGCGCTGGCCAGGGTGCTCAAGCGATGGCGGATGGCCAGGCTGGCGACAGGCCGGAACAGGCGATCGCGGAAGTACTCGAAGGCGTGATCCAGTCGGGCGCGAATGGAATCGGGGCGGACCTTGTGAGAATGCAGGAAGGCGCCGCGCAGATGCCCGGGCAGCACCAGGAAACTCTCGACCAGTGATGCCAGGATCACGCAGATGATCACCAGCGGGATGGTGCCGAGGATATTGCCAATGCGCCCGCCCACCAGCATCAGCGGCAGAAAGGCGGCGATGGTGGTCAGCGAGGAGGCGATTACCGGGGCGAGCATGCGTCGCGCCCCGCCCTCGGCGGCCAGCAGCGGATCTTCGCCCATCTGATAATGGGCCAGGGCATCCTCGCCGACCACGATGGCGTCGTCGACGATGATGCCCAGCGCCATGATCAGCGCGAACAGGCTCAGCATGTTGATGCTGCCGCCCACCAGATAGAGGATGAACAGGGTGGCGGCGAAGGAGACTGGGATGCCCCAGGCGACCCAGAAGGCGACCCGTCCAGTCAGGAACAGATAGAGGATGCCGACCACCAGGATCAGACCGCCGAGCCCGTTGACTACCAGCAGCATGATGCGGTCGCGCACCAATTGCCAGGAGGCGTCGTAGACCGTGAGTTCCACCCCCGGCGGCAGGCCCGGGCGGGTGTCGGCGAGCCATTCGTCGAGGATGCCTGCGGCGCGCAGGGTGTCACCCTGTTCGGCGCGTTGCAGCACCAGCTCCACCGCCGGCCGGCCACCGACGCTGAGTCCAACAGCACCGTCACGGGGCACTCGTTCAATGCTGGCGATGTCGCCCAGGTTCACCCGCAGTTGGTCGTCGCTGCGCACCGGCAGCCCAGCGAAGGCGAGCGGATCGCGCCGCCGGTCCAGGCTGCGCAGTTCCCGCGCCCCCTCACCGCGTCCGACCGCCCCGGCCGGCAGGTCGCGGCTGAAGTCGCCGACCCGCTGGCCGATCTCCTGCAGGCCCAGATCCAGTTGCTCCAACGCGGCATTGTCCACGCCGATGACGATGACCTCGGCGGGCAATCCTTTGATGTCCACCCGGTCGATGCCGCGCTCCAGCAGTTCGGTCTCGAAGCGGCGCGCCAGGCGGCGGAGTTCGGCCGCGGCGGTGGGCCCGGTGATGACCAGCCGTGCCACCTGCTCGTAGCGCGTCAGCAGCGCGATCTCGGGCTTCTCGGCATCGGCCGGCAGATTGCGGAACTCATCCACTAGCCGGCGCACCTGGTCGAGCGCAATCAGCGGGTCCGTCCCATCGACGAACTCCAGGGTCAACGCGGCGATGCCCTGGGTAGAGGTGGAGGTCATCTGCTTGAGCCCGTCGGCGTTGCGCAGACGCTGCTCCAGTGGATTGGTAATACCGTCCTCGATGTCCTCGGCGCTGGCCCCGGTCCAGACCACGCGCACGGTGACGATCTCCAGCTCGAAGCTCGGGAAGAACTGCACATTGAGCTGATCCAGCGCGAAGGCGCCGGCCAGCAGCATGATCAGCATCAGCAGATTGGCCGCGACCTTGTGGTGCGCGAAGATGCCGATCAGGTCGGTGCGGTGCTGGCCTGACGGCTGGGCGCGGGCGGGGTCGAGCAGGCTCATCGGGCGGCCTCGGCGGCGCGTGCCGCGGTAGGGACGGATGGCGGCGGGGCATCCGCCTGCTGGTCGGCCTGGTCCACGTCCGGGCCGCTGGCAGCAGTGTGGGCGAGGTCCGCATCGGCCGTGTGGTCGGCAGTCGCGGGGCTGCCGACCACTTCCACCGGCAGCCCGTCCATCGCATTGGGCATGTGGGTAATCGCGATGCGGGCGCCATCGGTCAGGGCCGGCGATTGCACCAGCAGGCGCTCCTCTCCATTGGCGCCGATGCGTCCGCCCAGCCCTTCCACGTCGATGCCGCGCAGCCGCCCGTCTTCGATCAAATAGATCCGATTACTGCCGTAGACGGCGCTGAAGGGCACCGCTAGGACCGCCTCGCGCGGTGGGCGTTGCAGGCGCAGGGTAAGCATCTGCCCCAGGCGCAGCCGGGCCGGATCGCCGTGGACCTGGAACAGCCCATCCACGCCGCTGGGGTCGGCCGCGCCGGCCAGGCGGTCGAGTTCCAACGCGACCGTCTCGCCACCGATCTGGGCCGTGGCGAGCAGCGCCTCGCCGCGGGCTAGGGCGGCCAGCAGTTCGTCCTGGAAAGGCGCTGGGATGCGCGCGCGCACCTCCAGGCTGTCCACGGCATAGAGGCGCACAAGCACCGCGCCGCGAGCGACCTGATCCCCCGTCGTGACCTCCACCCCGGTGATAATGCCATCGTGGGGTGCCCGAATCGTGGCCCGCTCGAACTCCAGGCGCAGCTCGTCTAACCGCGCATCGGCACGCTCCAGGCGCGCCTGCAGGGCCGCCAGCCGGGCCGGATGATCGGCGATGCTCATCTCACGGTTGCTGACCGCCAAGGCCCGCTGGGTGCGTGCCTGGTCGGCCTCGTCCAGGGTCTGCTCGGCACCCACGCGCTGGGTCTTGAGCCGTTCCTGACGGGCAACCGCGGCCTCGGCGATCTCCAGCAGGCGCTGCTCCTGCACCAAGGCCAAGCGGTCGGTCTCGACGCGGTTGCGCTCGCTTGCGAGCTGGGAGCGCAAATCGGCGACCTCGGCCTCGGCCTGGGCAATGCGGTGCAGGAAGTCGCGCTCATCTAGGCTCAGCAGCACGTCGCCCTGGCGCACCCGATCGCCGTCGCGCACCCGCACCTCGGCGACCCAGGCCGCCGCTGCCGCCGTCGCCCGCAGCAGCGCTGGGGTCTCGACGCGCCCGTAGAGTTCGAGTTCAGGTGCCAGGTGGTCCAGGCGGGCAGTCTGCGCCTCGACCCGCCAGACCCGCTCCTGAACCTGCGGCGGCTCCTGGACCGGTCGCGTGGCCCGCAAGAGTTGAAAGATACCGATACCGGCGGCGAGGATAAGGATGGGCAAGAGCAGACTGACGAGACGTCGCACGCGGATGATCCCTTGGTGACGGCAGGGAGGCAGAATCGAGGATCGGGCGCCGGCTGCCGTCCGGACGCTGACCTGCTGCAGATTAGGATACTGGCCCGCGGCCGGCGAGTGCCCGACTGGGTCGTGCCGGCTCTGCGCCGCCGGCGTCAGCGCGAGAGTGAACCTGGCAGCGGACCGGGTGCTCACGAGGGATCGGCAAAGCGATCCGATCCACGATGACTCTGACCGGGCAGTGGCCGGGCGATGATCAGAACGACGCGCCCATTGCCTTATGACCAACTCGGGTTGGCTTGGTGCGATCAGGATGCATTCAGGGTGCAACAGGCGCGCGGCGACTAGACGCGCAGCGCCGTCCGCGAGGAACCCTCCAGCGTTAGACCGTTCGCTTGCCGCCGGTCACAGTTTGGGTTCGGACACTGGTAAACAATGATCGTCATCACCGCCCAGTGTCCGCTGCCGGCAACTGCGGCGGGGCGCAAACCCGCCGGGCACGATCGGCTTCGGCGCCGGCCATCGGCCGCCTGGCACGACCATCGGCAGACGTACTGAGGCATCCAGCGTTTGCCGTGGTCATCGGCTGCCGTGCTGCTCCGTCCTGGCGGAGTCCCATTGCAACCCCAGGAGAGTCCCGGTACCGGTCTGACGCGGTGCCGGCACGGCCCTTGCGCACCGCGCCGGCCGCGCTAGCTCATCACTTGGCAACAATCGGCAACACGCCCACCCGGCCGCGTTGCTAGGATAAGTGCCCCGCACCACCACAATACACATAAGCCACCGGAGGAAGGAGCATGAGCAACGCCAGCCTGTATGCGCTCGTCGCCGATGCGGACGACGGGCACCGCCGGTCCCCGACTGTAACGACCGCGGACAGCGCTGCGGCCAGCAGCGCCAGCGGACCGAAAGAACCGGTTCGCGTCGGCGTCGCCAGTCCGTTCCCGGCCGATCCGACGGCGCTCGATCTCAATGATGCCAGCCTTTATCTCAATCGCGAGCTGACCTGGCTCGCGTTCAATCAGCGCGTCCTGCATGAGGCCGATGATCCGCGCACCCCGCTGCTGGAACGGGTCAAGTTCCTCGCCATCGTCAGCAGCAACCTGGACGAGTTCTTCATGAAGCGCATCGGTGGACTCAAGCAGCAGATTGCCGCCGGGGTGCATACCCAGACCGTCGACGGCCGCACCCCCGGGCAGCAGCTCGAGGAGGCGTGCCGGATCATCGCCGCAATGGAGGCAGATCAGGAGCGCATTTACGGGCAACTGATGAACGAATTGCAGGCACGTGGCATTCGGCTGGTCCGCCTGCAGGAACTGCCGGAGACAGAGCGTGCGGCGATGCGCGAGCATTTCCGCACCAATATCTTCCCGATGCTCACCCCGCTGGCCATGGACCCGGCGCATCCCTTCCCGTTTATCTCCAACCTGGCCCTAAACCTGCTAGTCACGCTACGCTACCCTGGCAGCAGCGAGAGCTATATGGCCAGGGTCAAGGTGCCGGTGGGCAAGGAGGTCTCGCGGCGGCTGATTCAGGTCGGCAACGAACACACCTTCGTCACCCTCGACGACCTGATCCTGAACAACCTGGACATGCTGTTCCCGGGGATGGAGCTGCGCTCCTGCAGCCTGTTCCGGGTTACCCGCAATGCCATCGTCGAACCTGACCAGGAGGCCGCTAACGATCTGCTGGAGATGATCGAGACGGAACTGCGCGAGCGCCATTTTGCCCCCATCGTCCGGCTGGAGGTACAGGCGGGTATGGAACCGGTCCACCGCGGCATGCTCGCGGCCGAACTTGGACTCAGCGAGACCGAGGACGTCTACGAGGTGGCCGGCATGATGGCCCGCCGCGACCTGTTCGAACTGGCCGGTCTGGAACTGCCGGAGCTGCATGATCCGCCCCATCGCCCCGGCGACCATCCGCTGCTAGGCAACGACCGGCGCAACATCTTCCACATCATTCGCGAGAACGGCCCGCTGCTGTTGCAGCATCCCTATGAGTCCTTCTCCACCACGGTGGAACGCTTCCTTGCCACTGCCGCCAAAGACCCCAAGGTGCTGGCGATCAAGATGACCTTGTACCGGACCTCCGGCGGGGCCATCCTGGATGCCCTGATCAAGGCCGCACAGAACGGCAAACAGGTCGCGGTGCTGGTAGAACTGAAGGCCCGCTTCGACGAGGCCGCCAATATCGGCTGGGCGCGGCGACTGGAGGCCGAGGGCATCCATGTCACCTATGGCGTACTCGGGCTCAAGACCCACAGCAAGCTGATTTTCGTAGTACGCCGCGACTATTCGCAACTGCGCCGCTATTATCACATCGGGACCGGCAATTATCACGGCGGCACCGCGAAGCTCTATACCGATCTCGGTATGCTCGGCTGCGACGAGGCGATCGGCCAGGATCTCACCGAGCTGTTCAATTACCTCACTGGCTATTCGCCACCACCCAGCTATCGCAAGATCCTGGCCGCCCCCTATACCCTCAAGCGTGGCATTCTCGACAAGATCCAGCGCGAGGTCGATTGCCACGAGCGCGATGGCGGCGGCGGACTGATCCAGATGAAGATGAATGCCCTGGAGGACCCCGACATCGTGCGTGCGCTCTACCGGGCGGCCCGCGCCGGGGTGCGCATCGATCTCATCGTGCGCGACACTTGCCGACTGCGGCCCGGACTGCCCGGCCTCACGGAGGACGTGCGGGTGGTGAGCATCGTCGGACGGTTTCTCGAACACGCCCGCATCCTCTATTTCCGCAATGGCGGCGACGAGGAGTACTACATCGGGTCGGCCGACCTGATGCGGCGCAACCTGGAAAGCCGGGTGGAGGTGCATGCCCCGGTGGAGCATCCGGAACTGCGCCAGGAACTGCGGCTGGTCCTCGACGTGCAATTCGCCGACCGCCGCTCGGCCTGGGATATGCTGCCCGACGGCACCTACCATCAACTCCAACCCGACGACGACAAGGCCAAGGGCGCCCAAGAGACCCTGATCGGGGTCGCCGACAAGCGCCTGGCCGCGGCCGCTAAACACAAGGAGAAGACCCTGCGTTCACGGCTGCTGAGCCATTTCGAGCATCGGCTCGCCAGCCGCGGCTGAATCGGGACCGGCAATCACACCGACAATCACACCGTCAGGCCGCGTTGCGGCCTGACAGCACCCGGACCGGATCGCCGACCTGGATCAGGCCGCCGGTGTGCACCCGCAGGCAATGCCCACCGTGGCGACCAAGGGCCTTGGCCAGGCCACGCCCGGCCACGCGATCCAGGTATCCGCAGGGCGGGCGCGGACGCTGCCAGTGCAGGCGCGCCATGCCGATCTGCAAGCAGCACTCGCGCAGCTCGACGCCCATCAGCCCGCTGACCACCAGATTGCGCCGATGCTGCCCGGCGCCGAGCGCCAGGCCATGGCGGCGTTCGGCGCGCGCCAAGGCCTCGGCCAGGACGAGGGTGACCTGGCAGCCATCGGTCAGCCGCCAGTAGCCGCGCCCCACAGCATAGCGGTCATCCGCCAGCCCGCGATCAACGATCGCAAGCACCTGTGCGGACGCCCGCATCGGCGTCCCGGCCGCGTCAGCGATAAAGATCGCCTCGACCCGCCCGACCAGCGGGCGCCCCGCGCCCAGGCGCCGGGCGGGCCAGGGTAGGCGTGCGGTGAGCCAAGTCAGCATCCGAAGCGAAGGGGACCCGCCTGATGGCCTGGAGGATGGCTCAGCGGCAGTCCGCCAGCAGGGCGGCGAGGATGCGGTCGGTGTGGCACAGCGGGACCGAATAATGGCCCTCGCCGGGCAGTTCGGTCAGGCGAGCGGCGGGCAGATGATCGGCATACCAGCGGGCATGCTCGATCGGGACGGTGCCGTCCTGATCACCGTGCCAGATCTGCAACGGCTGGCTGATCTCGGCGAAGGGCAGGCACCAATCCTGGGTGTAGATGAGCAGGTCTCGGCGCGGGCCGACCGCGCCCTGGCGCATCGCGTCGATGACGGTCTGGTTGAGGATCGCGGCGGTGTCGCCGCTGGCCAGCACTGCCCGATCCACCGGTGGTGCGGCCATGCTGCGCACCTCCTCGACCAGGCCAGGGCAGCGCTCCAGGACCGCCGCGGTGACGCCGCCGTAGATCAGGTCCACCAGCCAGGGGGTCGCACGGGCAACGCCCAGGCTGGTGCGCACCGCCGGGCTCATCTGATGGAGCAGCCGCGCCTGATAGATCGGCCCCAGTGGGCAGATCAGGGCCGCTCCAACCAGCCGTCCGGGGGCCTGGCGCGGCAGTCGCCAGGCGGCGGCGACGGCATAGGGACCGCCGCCGGAGACGCCGAGCAGGGCGAAGCGCTCGAGCCCGAGGTGATTCGCCAGCGCCAGCAGATCGTCGGCCCAATCGAGCAGGTCGCGCCCGGGAACATCATCGGAGTCGCCATAGCCGGGGCGATCGGCGGCAATGATCCGCGCGCTGTTGGCGACGGCACTGGCATGCAGCAGCAGGGCCTCGCGGCGCGAACTGGGAAAGCCATGGCAATAGAGCACTGGGAAGCCGTCAGCGGCGCCGAACTCGGCATAGGCCAGCCGGCGCCCGTCGGGCCGTTCCAGCAGATTCAGGCCGCCATCATCGGCCGTCTGGTCGCTGCCGCCGGCAACCCTGCCGGCGGCAGCAGCGCGCTCGTGAAGATCGGTCGCGTCAGCCACAGGCGCGATCCTCGGTGGGGTCCAGCTCGATGATCTCCAGGCGATGATTGCCGCAGGGGTGCGCGGCCGACGGCCCCTGGGTCAGCAGCACCAGGCCCTCGTCGATGTCCTGTTCGGCCAGCCAGGCGCGCACATAATCGCCCCAATCAGCCCGATCGTCGGCCACGTCCACGGGATAGACCCCGTAGGAGAACTGCAGCGCCTGGCAGACCTCGGGGCGCGGGCTGAAGGCGACCAGCCAGCAGGGCAGCCGGAAGCGGGCGATGCTGCGCGCGGTGTTGCCGCTATGGGTGGGAACCACCACCGCCCGCGGAGGGCTGCGATCGACGGTGTGAAAGACGCTGCGGGCGATCAGGTCCACCGGCAGCACCCGCCCGGAGCGGGTAAAGGCGCCCAGCGCCTCGGCCACCACGCGGCTATCCTGCTCCGGCTCGATGGCGGCGGCGATGCCGGCGAGCATCGCGACGGCCTCGACCGGGAAGCGCCCCATGGCCGATTCCGCCGACAGCATCACTGCATCGCTGCCGCCGAGGATGGCATTGGCCACGTCGGTGGCCTCGGCTCGGGTGGGGCGGCGGAAGCTGACCATGGATTCCAGCATCTGGGTGGCGGTGATCACCGGCCGCCCCAGCCGGCGGGCGCGCTCGGTGATCCGGCGCTGGGCGACGGCGATGGTCTCGATCGGGATCTCCACCCCGAGGTCGCCGCGGGCCACCATGATGCCGTCGCTGGCCTGCAGAATCTCGTCCAGATGCTCCAGCGCGGCGGCACGCTCGATCTTGGCGATGAGGAAAGGGGCATAGTCGAGGGCGGTGGCAGCCGCGCGCACCGCCTCGATATCGGCACCGCTGGCAACGAAGGACTGACTGACGGCGTCCAGACGATGCTCCGCGGCGAAGCGCAGCCAGCGGTGATCGTCCTCGGTGAAGGCGCTGATCCCGAGATCGATCCCAGGCAGGTTCAGACCCTTGCGCGAGCGCAGCTCGCCGCCGGCACGAACGCTGCAGAGGACCTCGGTGGCACTGACCTCCAGCACCTTGAGCAGGATGAAGCCATCGTTCAGGAACAGTCGATCGCCGGGGCGCACCGCCGCCGGCAGCCCGGGAAAGCTGACGCTCACCCGCTCGGCGTTGCCGAGACAGGGCACGGTGGTCAGGGTGATGCGGGCATCGCGGACCAGGTCGATGGGCTCCTCGACAAGGTCGCCGATACGCATCTTCGGCCCCGGTAGGTCGCCCATGATCGCGACGCGCCGGCCGGTATAGTCGGCGGCGGCACGGATGCGGGCGATCAGGCCGGCGTGATAGTCCGGGTTGCCGTGCGAGAAATTGAGCCGGGCGATGCCGAGCCCGGCCGCCATCATCGCCCGCAGCACCTCCGGCTGGTCCGAGGCCGGACCGATGGTCGCGACGATCTTGGTCTTATGCGGACACAACTGCATGGATCGGGTCTCCGGTTGCAGTGGCGGCCGCAACACTGGCCACCAAACGCCCGGCAGTGTACCCGATCCCCCCGCGGGGAAGGGGACAGCAGCGGTGGGGATTGCGAGGCACGCCGCGCATGCGTCACGCTGCCGCGGTTGCGCCACCGCGCACGCGGAGGGGTTTACAGCTGCCCCAGCGGTCGTGAGGGGCCGCCAGCCGGACCACGGGCCGGACTGTCTGCCTGGATCGCCGCGCGGACGATCAGGGCCACCTCCAGCGCCTTGAGGCCGACCCGCCCGTCCACCAGCGGCCGCTGGCCGCCACGCACACAGTCCACGAAGGCGGCCAGTTCCCGATCCAGCGGCTTGACCGCCTCCAGCACGATCCGCTCGCGGCGGATGTGCGGGCGACCGCCGGCAGGGGTTGGTTGCGGCGCGCCCAGGGCGGCCGCCGGCCCCGGGTCCAGGCTGGCCAGGTCCAGGGTCTGACCGATGAAGTCCAGCGACAGATAGCCGCGGGGCTGAAACACCCGGATATGGCGCACCTTGCGCTCCGAGACCCGGCTTGCCACCACATTGGCCACGGCGCCATTGGCGAACTCCAGGCGGGCGCTAGCGATGTCCACGTGGGGGGTCAGCACCGGCGTGCCGACCGCGCGCACATCGGCGAGATCGCTGTCCACCAAGGCCAGGATGATGTCGATGTCGTGGATCATCAGGTCCGAGACCACGTCCACATCGGTGGCGCGCTCGACGAAGCCACCCAGGCGCTGGGCCTCGAGATAGCGGGGACGGTCGATGCGGTTGGCCAACGCCATCACGCCGGCATTGAAGCGCTCCAGGTGGCCGATCTGCAGTAGCACCCCGCTCGCCTCGGCCAGGCGCAGGATCTCATTGGCGGCCGGCAGGTCGGCCGCCACCGGCTTCTCGAGCAGCATGTGCACGCCTTGGAGGAGATAGGGCCGGGCGACCTCCAAGTGGGCACTGGTCGGCACCACCACGCTGACCGCATCGACGCGCCCGAGCAGGGCCGTGGGATCGCTGAAGCCGGCGCAGCCGGCCTCGGCAGCGACTGCCGCGGCGCGGGCGGGATCGACGTCCGCCACGCCGACCAGTTCGACCCCGGCTAGGCGAGCATAGATCAAGGCGTGGAACCGGCCCAGGTAGCCGACCCCGACGACCCCGACCCGCAGTGGGGCAGCGGCCCGGTCTGCGATCATCGACGCCTCAGCCATCGGCGACCACTGGCACCGGGGGCAATGCCTGCCGGGCCACCGGCTGCGCCTGCTTGCCTTGGTAGAGGCTGATCTGATAACCCAGAGTCAGAGACATGCCCAGTGCCAGCACCAACAACAGCAGGGCAAAGGGATCGGGACGGCGTTGGCGGCGCTTATAGGCCATGGACGAGGCGACTCGTGCGTGGGGTAGTAACAGCGATCCCGGCGGAGGGACGCCGCTGGTTGGTACATCGCAGCCGGCCGCACCGCCAGCCCGGCGGGAACCACCGAATGCTTTAGGCGGCACTTCAATGAAAGGCTACAACAGATTGAGTAAAACGGAACCCTGTCGCGAAATATTCACAGTGGCGGGCGCCGGCCGCGGCGCGTTCCCCACCGCGGCGGCCTATTATCCATGCTTCCATGCGGCCTGTCGTTGCCGGCATTGCCGGCAAGCTCGACGGGCCAAACCGAACCGCGGCGGCTCCCTTTTGCGGTGCCACCTCGCGGCGCGCACCGCCTGCTGACCGGGTGCCACTGCCGACCGGCACCTGCCAATGCCTCGGGGCACGCCCAGGCCACCCCGCGTCAGCCTGCCTGATCAGGCCGGTCCGCTCGCGGTCGATGCCTTTTCGGACTATCCGAGGCCGTCCACCAACGCTTGACCACGTCACAGCAGCACTGATGTTGCTGGCGAACCACCGATTCCGGTCTGTTTCCAGGCTGACCAGTTTCTCGTGAGGCCGCCCATCTTGCGTCCCGTCACCGCAAGGAACCCCCTCGGTGCCCCCTGAATCCACGGGCCGCGACCTCTTCATCGTCGACAACAGCGTCGAGCGCTGGACCGGCCTCCGCTACCTTGAGGAATGGTGCGGGATCGCCAAGGCGTTCGACATCGCCACCGGCTACTTCGAGATCGTGGCACGTCTGGCCTTGGACGGTCATTGGCAGCCACTCGACAAGATCCGCGTCCTCATGGGCGCTGAGACTACCAGCCGCTCCCGCAAGGCCTTGCTGGACGCAGTGCGCGCCCGTGCAGTCGCTGCGCTCGACGCCAGTATCGAGACCGAAAAGCAAGCCAACCCCTTCCTTCGCGGCGTGCCGGCCATCCTCGAAGCCCTCTCTGAGACCATCCGTCTAACGTAGAAGATCGACGAGGGCATCGAGCAGCACGGCGGCTGGCCAGGTGCCTTCGCCGCGAGCACCAGCGCGAAAACCTGACGATCCGCCGCCGATGATCACCCAAGCTCAGATCGCGGGCGTCGTGGAGCAGCTCGCGCGGGCGGCCGAACCCGAACGCATCCTCCTCTTCGGCTCCCACGCCCGCGAGGATGCTACTGCATGCTCGGTAAGCTCGAAATCGACGAGCCGGAGGTGTTGGGCGCACAGTTGACCGCGCTGCGCGAGGAGTTGCTGGCCGACCCCTACTTCAAGGCCGTGCCCTCGATGCAGCCGCAGCAACGAAAGACCGCCCTGGCCTTCCACGCCAAGGACGACATCCCGGAGGTGCGTCGGGAGGTCTATCGCCTATTGCTGAAAGCCGAGGTGCGGTTCTACGCCGTGGTGCGGGACAAGACCGACCTGGCCGCATACGTTCAGCAGCAGAACACACGCGACTCGGTCTACCGCTACCGGGAGAACGAGCAGTACGACTTCCTGGTGCGCGAGCTGTTCGAGAAGCTGCACGACATGGCGGACGAGGTCCGCATCTGCTTCGCCAAGCGCGGGAACAAGTCTCGCAATGCCGCCTTCCGTGCAGCCCTGGAGCACGCGGCAGCGGCCTTTGCATGGAGCTTCGGCATCAACCATCCAGCGACCAACGAGGTCGTCTCCAGCACCCCGCCCAACTGTGCGGGTCTGCAGGCCGTGGACTACTACCTGTGGGCGTTACAGCGCTTTTATGAGCGGCGGGAGGAGCGGTTCCTAGAGCTGATCTGGCCGCAGGTCGGCGAAATCCATGACCTGGATCGTCTGGAGGGCGGCCGCCGGGAGGTGTTCTACACAAGGCGAAGGCCGCTCAATCTGGCGGCCTTCGAGAAGAAGAGTAGGCTGGGGATATAGGGCCCGCGGATCGAGACCCGCGCGCCACACGGCATGCAGCCGAATTTCGTCGCTAGCCTGGGTCGATCCTAGACGAGCGCCCGAGCCGCGGCAACCCCGCGCAAGACTGCACGGATGCGCCACGGATGGTCAGCGCAGGATTCACGGCCACCGGGACGACACCCAGCGCGGTTCTTGCCTGCCTAGCCACCGCGCCTGCGACCAGGGTTTCCCTCGCGCGCCACGCCCCCACCTCCCTGGCATCGCCAGCGATGCCAAACCCGGCTGCCGCCCCCATGCCCAACCGCCTCTCCCACTGGTCCGTCCGCCATCCCATCGGCGTGATCATGCTCACCCTGGCAGCGATGGTGCTCGGCGGCTTTGCGCTGGGGCGGCTGAACGTCGATCTCTTGCCGAGCATCGTCTATCCGGACGTGAGCGTGCGGGTGAATGATCCCGGGGTGCCGGCGCGGGTGATGGAGGACGATGTGACGCGCCGACTGGAGGAGCAGTTGGCGATCACCGAGGGGGCGGTCGCGATCCAGTCGCGCACCAGCGAGGGGCGCTCGGCGGTGGACCTCTCGTTCCGCTACGGCGACGACATCGATCTGGCGCTGCGCGATGCCAGTGCTCGGCTCGATCGGGCGCGGCGCTTCCTGCCCGACAGCATCGAGCCGCCGACCATCTTCAAGCGCGATCCGTTCCAATTGCCGGTGGCCGAATACGTGGTCGGCTCACCGTTGTTGGACCCGCTGGAATTGCGCGATTGGGTGGAATACGAACTCGCCCCGCTACTGGTCAATCTGCCCGGGGTGGCGGCGGCCGAGACCGGCGGCGGGCTGGCGCGGGAGGTGCGCATCAGTGCCGACCAGTTCCGGCTGGCGGCACTCGGTATCGACGTGCTGGGGCTAGAGCGGGCGTTGCGCCAGGCCAATCGCGACGTGCCGGCCGGGCGTCTGCGCATGGCCGATGGCGAGATCAGCGGCCGCACCGGCGGGCGCTTGACCTCGGTGGAGGAACTGCGCGACCTGCCGCTCGCGACCCAGGCAGCCAATCCGGGGCTGAGGCGCGGCGTCGACGAGGACCTGCTGCGCAGCCTCGACGGCGGCCCGGTGCTGCGCTTGGGCGAGGTAGCCGAGGTCATCGACGGGGCCGCCGAGGAGCGTCTGCGCATCCGCCTCGACGAGTCCCCCGGGATCAAGCTCTCGATCCAGAAGCAGCCGCTGGAGAACACCGTTGCAGTGGTCGCGGCAGTGGACCGGGAACTGGCACGCTTGAGCGACGCCGGCTTGATCCCACCGGCGCTGACCATCGAGAAGGTGGACGATCAGGCGCGCTTCATCCGCCATGCCCTGCGCAACGCGGCCAGTGCCGCGCTCGGCGGGGCGCTGCTGGCAATGCTGGTGGTGTTCCTGTTCCTCGGCAGCCTGCGCCGCACCCTAATCATCGGCAGCGCCATCCCGATCGCCGTGCTGGTGACCTTCATCCTGATGGCCGCCTTCGGGCTGAGCTTCAACATCATGACCCTGGGCGGGCTGGCGCTCGGGGTTGGCATGCTGGTCGATAGCACGATCGTGATGCTGGAGAACATCGAGCGCCATCAGCGCCAGGGCGAGACCGCCCACCAGGCCGCCGCCGACGCCGCCAGCGAAGTCACCGGCGCAATCGTCGCCGCCACCTCCACCAACCTCGCCGCGGTGCTGCCGTTCCTATTCATCGGCGGGCTAGTTGGGCTACTGTTCCGCGAGCTGATCTTCACCATCTCGGCAGCCATCGTCGCCTCGCTGGTGGTGGCGCTGACGCTGGGGCTGGCGCTGGCCGCGCGGGTGCCGGCGCGCCCGCCGGGGCGGCTGCGCCGGGGCCTCGATGCCGGCGTCGCGGCACTGCAGGAAGGCTATGCCTGGCTGCTCGGCCAGGCACTGCGCGCGCCCTGGGTGGTGCCGCTGGCGTTCGGTCTGGCGCTAGTGCTGATCGTGCCCGGCTTCTTCGACCGCAACCAGGAGTTTCTGCCGCGGCTCGACGAGGGCGATATCTTCGTCACCCTCACCGCCGACACCGGCATCGACCTGGAACAGATGGACGCGCTCACGCGGCGGGTCGAGGATCTGGTGCGGGCACAGCCGGGGGTGCGCTCGGTATTCAGCACCGTTGGCGGCTTCGTCTTCGGCCGCTCCACCTTCGAGAGCGGCAATCGCGCCAGCCTGCAGGTACAGCTGCTGCCACTGGCCGAGCGCGGAACCGGCACCCAGGAGTGGATGGCACAATTGCGCCGGGATCTCGCCGCCGCCGGCATCCCCGGCCTGCAGGCCTTTGTCAGCAGTCGCGGCATCCGCGGCATTCGCATGAGCCGCGGCGACGATGATTTGAGCCTGCGCGTGCAGGGCCAGGACCTCGACACCCTGATCGATCTGGCCGATCAGGTCGCCGCGCGCCTGAAGACAGTGTCCGGGTTGACCAACGTGCAGCACTCCAACGAGGAGCTGGTGCAGGAACTGACCATCCGTGTCGATCGCGAGCGCGCCGCCGCCTTCGGGTTACCGGTGGAGGAGATCGGCAACGTGGTGCGCTTTGCGCTGGAGGGGCGAGTCATCACCGAACTCATCGACGGCGACCGGCGGGTGGACGTGCGCCTGCGGCTGGCCCAAGCCGACCTGGACAGCCCCGGGGCACTGGAGTCGATCGTGCTGTTCAGCAATGGCCAGCCGATCCGCCTGGGCGATGTCGCCGCGGTGCAGGTGGAGCCACAGCCACAGACCATCCTGCGTGAGCGCCAGCAGCGGGTGGTGGAGGTCACCGCCGCGCTCGGCCCCGGCATCACCCTGGAGACGGCGCTAGAGCGCGCCTTCGCCGCCACCGAGGATCTGGCCCTTCCGCCCGGCTACGTCCTGTACGAGGCCGGCAACCTAGAGGCGCTGCAACAGGGCCGCGACCTCGGACGGCTGCTGCTGGGGCTGGCCCTGTTTCTGGTGCTGGTGGTGATGGCGGTGCAATACGAGTCGTTGCGCAACCCGCTGATCATCGTCCTCTCGGTGCCATTCGCATTGATCGGGGTGGTGCTCGGCCTGAGCTGGACCGCCACCCCGCTGTCGATGCCGGTCTGGCTAGGATTGATCATGCTCGCCGGGATCGTGGTCAACAACGCCATCGTGCTGGTCGAGTTCATCGAGCAGCGCCGCCGCGCCGGCGATCATCCCACCCGCGCCATCCTCACCGCCGCGCGCCTGCGCCTGCGCCCAATCCTGATGACCACCCTGACCACGGTGTTCGGCATGCTGCCGCTGGCCCTGGCGGTGGGCGAAGGCGCCGAGCTGCTGCAACCGCTGGCCATTACCATCGTCGCCGGGCTCGCCTTCTCGACGCTGGTCTCGTTGCTACTCGTGCCGATGGTCTATCGGCTGCTGGGGAGTACGGCGCATGGGTATGAAACGCGCGCTGAGGCGCGCAGGTGAAAAACCTCGACCCCTCGTCCCTGCACCCGGCGCACCCGCCTCGATCATCGCGCCCATGAAAGTCGCTTTTGCACGACAAACGGCTGATGAAACGTCTTTTCACCGCCTCGGAGAGGCCGCCGGCCGCAGCCGCAGCGACTCGACCAGCGACACAGCGGCAGGCTAGCCGGGCGGCGACCCGACGGCGTCTGCAGCTTGGCCGGCATGATACCGGGCCAAGGCGCGATCGATCTTCTCCACCAGCCGGGTCTCGATCTGATGGCGCATGGGGGCGAACAGCAGCCCCAACCGGATGGTCAGCTTCACCTCCAGGTCGGTGACCGCGATCTGGCCATGCAGACCGCCGCGGGAGAAATGCAGGGTGTTGCCGTTCCAGGCATAAGCGGCGCCGTGATCGTCGCGCATGCGCGCGGCGACGCGCTCGATCTCGGTGCGGGCGGTGACGAGGCCGGCCTCATGACGGCGGACGACATGAATCTTGGACATGGCGGGCGGGCTGCCGGGGCTTGGGCCGCGTCGGGCAACCGCTCAGGGCGAGCGGTTCCAGCGGCGAAAGCCCGCGATGCTAGACGGCCGGGAGCAGGGCCGCAATGCCGGCCACGCACCCGCGCGCAGCCGACGCGGGGGCCGATCGATGAACGGCGCGCGGTCGAGCGCGCCGCCCGCACCATGCCGACACGATGGCGGCTGAACCTGCCGCGAGACCGGCAGGCCGGCTCCCGGTCACGCCGATCAGCGATGCCCGCTGGCCCCGCCGGCACGTGCGCTGGTGCGTGCCAGGGCCTGACGATAGGCGGCCGAACGGCGATCCCCACCCCGCGGGCGCGGCCGGGCGCGGCGGTTCAGCCGGCTCTCCACCTCGGTGCAGAATGCGCTATCGCCAAGCACCCAGGCCTTGTTAGTGGCATCGCGGATCGCCTTCAGCAGCCCCTCGTCCAAGGGCGCATCGAAGCTGGCCAGGTAGGCCTGCTGGCGCGTGTTGGGGGTGCGCCCGAGACGCTCGTAGACCGGGTGCGGAGTGACCAACTCGTCGTCTTGGCCAAGCGCATTGGCTCCAAAGCTGGACCAGTCGTAATCCGCTGGTGCGGCGACGATGCCGGCGCGCACGGCATTGCTTTCGACATAGCGCAGCGCGGTCAGCAGATAGGCATCCGGGTCCAGCAGGGTGGCACGATAGCGCCCCTCCCATAGCGTACCGGTCCGCCCGTAGCGGTTGTTTACATGCTGGACAAAGTAGCGCCCGGTGTACTGCATCAGCTTGCCCATTCCGTCTTCTTGCCAGGGCGTCAACAGCAGATGGAAATGGTTCGGCATCAGCACATAGGCATGGATCTCGCAACTGAAGCGATCGGCGGCATCCCGCAGCCGCTGCCACAGAAACCAGCAATCGTCCTCGTCGCGGAGGATGACCTGGCGGTTGTTGCCCCGCTGGATCACATGCTGAGGATAACCGGGGAGGATAAAACGCGGTAGCCTGGCCATGATGAGGTACTTCCTGCGCGACGGGACCGGATTGACCCGATAGGCAGTATAGACAACCAAAGGGGCGCGGTTGCGCAATCGGTCACAATGAGCGCCGGATGCGGCGACTAGCGGCCCCGGACCAGTGCCCACCGGCGGTCACGGCTGGCAAACCGCAATAATAATCATTAATATGCGCGAGCGTCAGCGTCGTCCCAAGAGCGGTATGCGACGCTATCGTCGTCACTACATGGCGGGGCATCCTGCCCCGAAGGGCATGCTGAATAGTTCAGCGGGTCCCTTGGCCGAGCCGTGCACCATCGTGATGGATCAAGTGGCGATCGGACAGCCAGCCCGTGCCGCCGCGGGCAGGTGGGGGTTCAGGTCACCACATCAGGCGCATTGCGGCCGGTGCGGGCCTCGATCTGGGCAAGTTCGCGGGCGATCAGGATCAACGGACCGAGGGCCTCCTGCACCGGCTCGTGATGGCGGGCAGGGTCGGACTCGTATTGCTCGATGTAGACCCGCAGCGTGGCCCCGGCGGTGCCGGTACCAGAGAGGCGAAAGACGATGCGCGAGCCGCCCTCCATGCCAATGCGCAGGCCCTGACCGGTGGCGACGCTGCCATCGATGGGATCGGTGTAGCTGAAGTCGTCGGCATAGGCGACGCGATAGGCGCCGAGCTGATAACCCGGCAGGTCCGGCAGCAGCCGGTGCAAATGGTCCATCAGCCCCTCGGCGGCGGCGCTATCCACCCCTTCGTAGTCGTGCCGGGTATAGTAGTTGCGCCCGAACCGGACCCAGTGCTCGCCGAGGATCTCGGCCACCGATAGGTGCCGGGCGGCCAGCAGGTTGAGCCAGAACAGCACCGCCCAGAGCCCGTCCTTCTCGCGCACATGGTTGGAGCCGGTGCCGAAGCTCTCCTCGCCGCACAGCGTGATGCGCCCGGCGTCGAGCAGGTTGCCGAAGAATTTCCAGCCGGTGGGGGTCTCGAAGCAATCCACGCCGAGCGCCTCGGCAACGCGATCGGCGGCCTGGCTGGTGGGCATGCTGCGGGCGATGCCGGCCACACCCTGACTGTAGCCCGGGGTCAGATGGGCATTGGCGGCGAGGATCGCCAGGCTGTCGCTGGGGGTCACGAAGCAGCCCTTGCCGAGGATCATGTTGCGGTCGCCATCGCCGTCGGAGGCGGCGGCGAAGTCGAGCCCACCGGCGCCTTGGGTGAGTTCGACGATCGCATGCGCGTGGACCAGGTTCGGGTCGGGATGGCCACCGCCGAAGTCCGGCAGCGAGGTCCCGTTGATCACCGTGCCCGGGGGCGCACCGAGGCGGTTCTCCAGGATCTCCACCGCGTAGGGGCCGGTGACCGCGTGCATCGCATCGAAGCACATCCGGAACGCACCGGAGTTGAACAACTGATGGATGGCGTTGAAGTCGAACAGCGACTCCATCAGCGCGGCATAGTCGGCCACCGCATCGATGACCTCCACCCGCATCGCGCCGAGTGTGGCCGCGCCGATCTGGTCCAGATCGATCGGGTCGGCGTCGATGGTCAGATAACGATCGATCTCGCGGGTGCGGGCATAGATTGCGGCGGTGACCGACTCGGGCGCCGGGCCACCAGCGCCAATGTTGAACTTGATGCCGAAGTCTTCGTCCGGACCGCCGGGGTTGTGGCTGGCGGAGAGGATGATGCCGCCCTGGGTGCGGTATTTGCGGATGATGCAGGAGGCGGCCGGGGTCGAGAGGATGCCGCCCTGGCCAACCAGGGCAGTGGCCACGCCGTTGGCGGCGGCCATGCGCAGGATGATCTGGATCGCCTCGCGGTTGTAGTAGCGCCCATCGCCGCCGACCACCAGGGTCCCGCCAACGAGGCCGTCCTGGGTGTCGAAGATCGCCTGGACGAAGTTCTCCAGGTAATGCGGCTGCTGGAAGGTGCGCACCTTCTTGCGCAACCCCGAGGTGCCCGGCTTCTGATCGTTGAAGGGGGTGGTGGTGACGATGTTTGCTTCCATCTCTGGGACCCTGGTTGGCGTTGAATGATCGCTCGCCGATACTGCCGGTGGCCGCGGCGGGCAGATTGTAGCCGCTCGCATGCGCCGACCGCGCCGCGGCGGCCGCCGGCAACCGGGCGCTATCGGCCGATGGCCTGCTGAACGGCGCTCCGGGCGCGGTCGGCAGCCGCGCGGCCCTGCCGCAGCATGGCCTGCCTGATCGCCTCGGCGAGCTGGGGACCGCTCAGCGGCTGACCGTCAAACGTCACGCCCGTCGGCGACGTACCATAGGCGGATAGCGGATCGGCGAGGGTCTGGCCGGTGTCATCGACGGCGCGGTAGGGGAAATAGCAGATGGCCTCACCCGGATTGCCGCCGCGGTCATAACGCACCCGCACGATGGCATCCTGATAACCCCTGGTCTGGGCGCTGGCCGATTGGATGCTGACTGCACCGCCGGCCTGCACGGCGACGATGTCCTTGCATAGGGTGACGCGGACATCTTCGCCGGGGCTGCCGCCGCAACCGGCGAGGAGCAGGAGGCTGGCAGTGGCGCCGATGGCCAAGCTGGTGGCTGAGTGAAAAAAGTGATAAGGCATCGGGGGCGTCCCTTTAGGCTGGAGACCTCACGCGCGGGACCGGCAGGCGGTGTCCGGTCCTGCTTGGGAGGCCCGGGGGTCAGAGACCGGCGGCTGGCTGCGCCGCGCGGTCGCATCTCGGCAGTTGGGGCATCAACGGGCATGGGAAGGCAAGGATAGCAGAGGGACGCCCCAGTCGACCGACCCGGGCCGGCGCTGAACCGGCGCTGAACCGGCGCTCGACTAGCGGGTACGGATTGGCGATGGCGGCGGCCCCGACCCGGTTTCGCAGCGCGCATGCAAGGGCCGATGCTGCAATAGATGCAGAGGGCGGCCAGTCTGGTTAGGATGCCCGCCCCGGTCGGCTGGTGGCCGGAATCGTCACCGGTCCGACACCGGGTCAGCAGGAGGCCGGCAGCGGGAGCCGCTGCCAGATCGACCCCTGGCCCCGGCATTTGACCCT
Source organism: Chromatiaceae bacterium (assembly GCA_007693535.1). GTDB lineage: Bacteria > Pseudomonadota > Gammaproteobacteria > Chromatiales > Chromatiaceae > Lamprobacter. Next base: position 7,116 of record REDK01000059.1, on the reverse strand, counting down.
TGAATTTGCGTTGGAATGCCATTATCGACGGCAGCCGTGCCCGGCCACGACGACCCTCTGCCACGGCCCCTGCGCCGGCGCTAACGCCCTGCTTCGCTTTTATCCCGCAAGGTATCGACAACCCATGACCGTTGACGCCCATCCGGAAACCCTAGAGTTCAAGGCCGAGGTGAGCCAGGTGCTGGACCTGGTGATCCGCTCGCTGTATTCGAACAAGGAGATCTTTCTGCGCGAGCTGATCTCCAACGCCTCCGATGCCGCCGAGAAGTTGCGCTTCGAAGCCCTGACCGACGAACAACTCTTCGAGGATGATCCGCAGTTGCGCGTCCGCGTGCTGGTCGACAAAGAGGCCGGCACCGTGACCGTCTCCGACAACGGCATCGGCCTCAGCCGGCAGGAGATCATCGATACCATCGGCAGCATCGCCAGCTCTGGCACCCGTCGCTTCGTCGCCTCGATGCAAGCAGCCCAGGCCGCGGGCGGCGAGGAGACGGCCACGCCGACCCCCGATCAGGCCCTGATCGGCCAGTTCGGGGTCGGCTTCTACTCCGCCTTCATCGTCGCCGACCGGGTGACCCTGATCTCGCGCCGCGCCGGCCTGACCCCGGAGCATGGCGTACACTGGTCTTCCGACGGCCAGGGCAGCTACAGCCTGGAGACCGTGCTCAAGCCCGGGCGCGGTACCGACGTCATCCTGCACCTGAAGGAGGACGAAAGGGAATTCCTCGACCCCTGGCGTCTGCGCAGCATCATCGGCAAGTTCTCCGACCACATCGCCATCCCGATCGAGATGGCGCGCGAGGACGATGCCGACGCGGACAAGGACAAAGAGGATAAGGAACCGGCCTTCGAACAGGTCAATCGCGGCACCGCGCTTTGGATGCGCAGCAAGTCCGACCTGGCCGACGAGGACTACCAGGCGTTCTACAAGCACCTCTCCCACGACTTCGACGAGCCGCTGGCCTGGGTCCACAACCGGGTCGAGGGGACCAACGAGTACACCGCGCTGCTCTATGTGCCCAAGCGCGCACCCTGGGACCTGTGGGACCGCGACCAGCGCCACGGGGTCAAGCTCTATGTGCGCCGCGTCTTCGTCATGGACGAGGCCGACAAGCTGGTGCCCCACTATCTGCGTTTCGTCAAGGGCGTGGTGGACAGCGATGATCTGCCGCTCAATGTCTCGCGCGAGATCCTCCAGCACAACCGCAAGATCGACAGCATCCGTGGCGCCAACGTCAAGCGCATCCTCGGGCTGCTGGAGGGCATCGCCAAGGACGAGCCGGAGCAGTACCAGACCTTCTGGAAGGAGTTTGGGCGGGTGCTCAAGGAGGGGCCAGCCGAGGACTATGCCAATCGCGAGCGCATTGGCGGCCTGCTGCGCTTCGCCAGTACCGCCAACGACGACGACGCCCAGACCGTCTCGTTGGACACCTACATCGAGCGCATGCGCGAGGGTCAGACGCACATCTACTTCATTACCGCCGATAGCCCGGCGGCCGCGCGTCACAGCCCACACTTGGAGGTGTTCCGTAAAAAGGGCGTGGAGGTGCTGCTGCTGTCCGACCGGGTCGATGAATGGCTGGTCTCCAACCTGCACGAGTACCAGGGCAAGCACCTGCAATCGGTGACCAAGGGCGAGCTGGACCTGGGCAACCTGGCGGATCAGGAGGAGAAGCAGAAGACCGAGCAGGCGGCCAAGGAACACGAAGGTCTGCTCAAGCGCCTCCAAGAGTCCCTGGGCGAGCGCGTTCAGGAGGTGCGCGCCTCCACCCGCCTGGTCGACTCGCCCGCCTGTATCGTCGTCGGCGCCCACGACATGAGCGCGAACCTGGCGCGGGTGCTCAAGGCCGTCGGCCAAGACGCCCCGGCGACCCGGCCAATCCTGGAACTCAATCTGGAGCATCCGCTGGTGCGGCGGCTGGAGGCGGAGACCGACGCCAACCGGTTCGCCGACCTGGGTCTGATCCTGTTCGATCAGGCCCAGCTCGCCGAGGGGGGGCAGTTGGATGATCCGGCCGCCTTCGTCGGGCGCCTGAACGATCTGATGCTCAAACTGTTCATGAGCGGGGGCTGAGAGGGCGGGCCGCTGCCGGGCTTGGGGAACGGATCGCAGCGATCCTACCTAGTCACGGCGCGGTCCCACCGACCGCGGCGACAGCCGCGCGAGCCAGAGCGATCGCATGCCGCAATCCCTGTTGACCCTAGGCTGGCGCGAATGGGTCGCGCTACCGGAACTCGACCTGCCGCTGCTCAAGGCGAAGGTGGATACTGGTGCGCGGACATCGGCGCTGCATGCCTTCGAGTTGTCGCTGTTTCGAGTAGCGCGGCAGGACTGGGTGCGCTTTGCCGTGCATCCCATCCAGGGCCGCGGCAATCTGATTGTGCGCTGCCGTGCGCCCCTGGTGGATCAGCGCGACGTGACCGACTCCGGCGGCCATCGGGAGCTGCGCCCGGTGATCGCGACCCGCTTGCGCATCGCCGGTCAGGACTGGCCCGTGGAGTTGACCCTCACCGATCGCGACCCGATGCGCTTTCGCATGCTGATCGGGCGCACCGCCCTGGCCGGGCGCGCCTTGGTTGACGTGCGCCGCTCCTTCGTCAGCGGCCGCCCGGCCGATCCGCTCGCCCCCTATCTCGCGACCGCCGACAACGCGCCCCCCGCCGGGGACAGCGGCTAGTCGGCGCGCGCGGCGTGCCGCCGCCCCGGACGACTCATCCGGCCCCGGCCAGCAGATCCTGCTGCACCGCCTGGCAGTCGGCACCGCCCATCTCGAAGGCCCTGCAATGGAACGGACGCCAGGCATAGATGCTGCAGCGCAGGCTGTCGCGGTGCAGGGCCACACACCAGCCATCGGCCTCCCGGGCCATGCTGCGCCCGCCCCAGGCATCCAGACAGGTCAGATGCGCCGGGATGCGATCCTCCGGCGTCAGTAGCACCTCCAGCCGACAGCAGCAGGCGGCGCATTGTTCGCAGGCACGCACCGCCTGCGCCGCGCCGGGCTGGACCGTGCCGCCCGGCGCGGCCGGCAGCGCGAGCGCGGCGGCCGGCCCATCCGGCATCCATTCGGGGATCTGGACCAACGGCGAGCACCGACGCCCACCGCGGGCGTCCCGCTGCCAGCGGCCGCGCTTGCTCATACCAATCGCCCGGCCACGGCCAGCGTCGCGGCACCGGACAGGGTCCAGATCTGGCCGCCCCCATCAGCAGCACGCCCCGATCCGCGGCTGCCCCGAACCAGAACCAAAACCCGAACCCGAACCCCAACCCGAACGCGGAGCCTGTTGGTCATGGCCGAACTCTTTGCCAGTGGACACATCATCGATTTAATCATCGTCGCGAGCCTGGCCGAGGGCCTGCTGCTCTGGTCGCTGCGGCGCGGCGGTGGACGCGGCCCCGGGCTGCGGGAACTTGGTCCGACCCTGGCCTCCGGTCTGTTCCTGTTGCTGGCGCTGCGGGCCACCAGCGCCGGCCTGCCCTGGATCTGGACCGCGCTGGCCCTGACCCTGGCGCTCCTCGCGCATCTGCTTGACCTCACCCGGCGCTGGCAGCGGCGCTGAGGACGCCCCGTCGCGCCGGACCCAGAACCGGGCCCAGAGCCGGACCCAGAACCGGACCCAGAGACCGTCACTCGGACAACAAAAAAGGCAGCCTCGCGGCTGCCTGGACCGTCGCGGCAAGGCCGGTGCGGATCATCCCTGCACCGGCCTTGCCGCCAAGCATAACGCCCGATCGGAGGCCGACCGGACGCTGCCGCCTCAGACGATCGACAGGGCCTGATCGATCAGGGCGGAGACGGCGGGGATGCCATCGCCCAGCCAGTTGAAGTCGGCCGTGCTGAGCAGGATGAAGTGGATCAGCAGACCCAGGATGAACAGGAACGCGGCGATGGCGACCAGGGTGCGACGCGGGTCGAAGATCTGCCAGATTTTATGCATGAGAATGCTCCTAGTTTTCGCTGTTGAGCCGCTGGGCGTCTCGTTGGGTTCGCCGCGGCGGCCATTCGGGTCAGGATTGCCGCGGCGGGATGGCCGCGACCTGCCCAGCGCTGCTGCCATGTGGATCAATCGTCATCGATCTCTTCATCGATCTCTTCATCGATCTCATCATTGATCTCATTAGGGAGCGGCAGGGCCTCTGAAAGGGCTTTCGGACAGGATGGGCCTTACAGCCAGGGACGCCAGATCCAGGCCAGCACATGGGCCAGTGTCGCGATGCCGAAGAAGCCGGTCATGCTGGACATGAAGATGCCGTGGAATTCCTGGGCCTCTTCTTCGGTCAGGCCGGTCAAGCTCTTGTTGTCAGCCATGGATTCAACCTCCAGTTCTCAGGTTAGGCCAGATGGCCGTGAACCGCGTATATCCCCGCGGCAGGGTCGCCCAAAACGGGCTTGGCGGCGTCGGACGCCCATGAGTTTGGTCCGGTGTCGCCGGTTTCGCTCGTGATGGGTCGGGCCCCGTGGGCACCCCCAATGGACTGGGAGCGATTGCCGGCGGGGCCTACCGCATCAGTTGATGTTCCGCGCTGCTGGCATGGCGCTCATGTTCGAGGTTGGGGCCACCACCCGCTCGCCAGCCAGCCAGTTGAAGTCCGGCGAGGCCAGGACGACAAAGTGGATCAGCAGCGCGAGCGCCAACAGAAAGCCGAACAGGGCAATCAGGGTGCGACGCGGATCGAAGAGCTGCCAAATACGATGCATGGATCATTCTCCTCTATAGGGCGGGCTGGCCGCGGGGCACCGCGACAGCCCATTCGCTCGTTGCTGGCCGCCGGGGCGGCCGATCGCCACCTTTACAGCCAGGGGCGCCAGATCCAGGCCAGCACATGGGCCAGCGTCGCGATCCCGAAAAAGCCGGTCATGCTGGACATGAAGATGCCGTGGAACTCCTGAGCCTCTTCTTCGGTCAGCCCGGTCAGTGACTTGTTGTCGGCCATGGGTATTACCTCTGTCAAGTTGGTTTGCCTGACGGCGCCGGGCGCCGTGAGTCATGAATGGCGGCCGCGTACCCGGCGGTCCCTCGCCCGCCCGGCCGGCTGGCCGGGCGCGGTTCGCGGACCCCGCGCCTCAACGGGTGCCGGGGGCCGGCGGATACTGCAGCGGCGCCGGCGGATACTGCATCATGCCAGGGGGCGGATAGCGCAGTTGCGGTGCCTGGGACTCGGCTGGCGCCGGAGCCGCCTCGGGCTCGGCGGCGGCCGCTTCCACCGGCGCGGACTCAGCTGCTGCTGCGTCCTCGGTCGCCACCGCCGGTTCCTCGGCCGGGGCTGCCATTGCCTGATCCGGCACCGCCTCATCGACGGCCTCGGCCGCTTCGTCAACGACCTCTTCCACTGCCTCAGCCACATCCTCGGGGACCGCAGCCGCTTCGTCTGCGGCCTCTTCCACGACCTCGGCCGCGTCATCGGCGACCGCAGCCGCCTCTTCGACGACCGCCTCGGCGCTGTCTTCAGCTTCCACAGCGGCCCCCTCGACAGCCTCCTCGACCGCCTCCATAGCCTCTTCGATCGCCTCTTCGACGGCCGCCTCATCCATCGCGGCAGCGGCCCCCTCGACCATCGCCTCTGCACCCGCGCCCAGCGCGGCGAGACCACCTTCCGGGATCGGACCAGCCAGTTCCGGATGCTCCTTCAGCATCGACGCACCATAGAGGGGCTTGTAGGCACCCTGATGACAAGTAGCGCAGTAGATCTTGTAGGGGTCGCCCAGCGGACCCTTGCGGGTCTCGGGCAGCACCTCGCCCAGCGGCTCGATGTACTCATTGTTCATCTCGCGCACGTGGCGGATCGCATACCAGGCGGTCGTGCGCTGCGGGGTGCTTTGATCCCACGAGAAGAACGAGCGGGTATTGTGGCAGTACGTGCAGTTCACCCCAAGGGAGGTCGACATATGCATCATCAGCGCATAGGTCCATTCCGCCTGCTTGATCGAACGCCGGTTGCCCTGCGGGATCGGCGTGTCGCCAATGACCCGAATGTCGTTATCCTGCAGCAGGAACGGCGTAAACGGATCATAGGGCAGCGAGGCATAGGCCGCGGTCGGGGCCGCGATGTTCTGCCCGGTCGGGGCCATACCGGAGGCGATGCGCGGACCCGGATCGGTCACCCAGACCTGCGCCGGCACCGGATTGCCGCGATGGCAGGTGTAGCAGGTCACCCCGGTATCGGCGACGTGGTCCTTCCAGTTCGCATTGGTCTCCTGGGTCATCTGGATCATGCGGCGCGAGGCCACCTTGGTATAGATGCCATCCAGCTCCCATTGCGCGCCGACATGGCAGTAGAAGCAGCCCTGCTCCGGCGACACCCAGGTGGTCATCGCCACCATCAGGCGGTTGAACTCGCCGACGGTGAGATTGCCCAACACCTGCACGTTCTGATAGACATCCTTGGCCAGCGGGCCACCCGGCTCGGCCGCCGGAATCGGGTCCGGCGGGACGTTTGCGTTCAACGACGCCTGCAGGGTGCGCGGGTTGTAGTTGGTCTGCATGCCCAGCCCACGATAGCCGTTCTGGACGACCTCCGGCGGCGGCCGCTCACAGCCGGCGACCACCAGGGCAAGGCCCAGCGCCAGGATGATCAGCAGATGACGAGTTGGGATCTTCATTGTGCCACCCCCTGCAACAGGCTCGGATCCTGGAGGGTCAGCTCGGACGGGTACGGAGGTGCCACGCCATGCTTCACCGCCCAGAGATACCAGTTCTCGACCACGGTACCGGTCAGCAGGATGCCGATGCCGGCGGTGATCACGGTCAGCACCGCGAACCACCAGGCCCAGCGATGGATGGATTCCATCGTGGCATTGAAGCCCATGGTCCAGCGCCACAGCAGGGCAGCCCGCTCGGCCGCAGTGCCGCGGTCGGTGATCTGGTCGATCTCCCGATCGCCACCGTAGCGAGACACGGCCAGGATGGTGCCGCCATGCATCGCGAACAGCACGGCTGAGCCGTACAGGAAGGCAATGGACAGGGCATGGAACGGGTTGTAGTAGAAGTTGCCGTAGCGGATCGAGATCGCCGCGGTCCAGTCCAGATGCGGGAAGATCCCGAACGGCACCGCCTCGCCCCAGCTCCCCATCAGCACTGGGCGGATGAAGCCCAGGGTCAGATAGAAGAAGATCGCCG
>REDK01000040.1 GCA_007693535.1 Chromatiaceae bacterium | reverse complement strand
GACTGAACAGATCCGCCCAGGCGTAGAGGATGCGCGGGGCGAGGTTGGCGAAGACGACGAGCTGGATCTCGACCTGAAAGATGCGCCGCGCCGCATCGCGGGCCTTCACGTCGACGACGGTGAGCTTGTCGTCGAGGGTCTCGCGCTCGTTGTAGGGGTTGAGGATGTCGACCGCGGTGATCGGGGCGGCGAGATCCTCCACCAGCAGCGCGTTGAGGAAGTGGATCAGCAGGTCGCGATGGTGGTCGGACCCGAACAGGGTCTTGAAGACGCAGTCGACCTTGGGATCGATGGGGCGGTGCATACAAGGACTGTATTGCTCGGCCGGGGTCTTGACAAGGCGGCGGCCCAGCCTGGGAGCGAGGGTGAAGTGGACCCCAAGTCCAGGACGGTTTTCCTCTGAGTTTAAGCGGCACTGGTTGCCTCAATTGCCCCGCCCTGGCGCTGCTCCGGCTCAGTCCTCCGGCTCCGCCGCGGGGGCATCCCCGGCGGAGTGTAGCGCACCGCGGCCGAGCCGAAACGATCCACGATCCCGGTACCACGTGGACAGGTGAGGGGGCATCCATTAACATGCGCTCGCTTTGGGTCTTTCCTTTCCCACCCCGGCGCCCCCGCGCCAGCCGCCGGCCAGGGCAATCTGGCGTCCCGGCGCCGGCGGGCCGGTGCCTTCGGCCTGCGCCTGCCTCGGAGACTGTGTTGAGACATCCTGCGGTTCTGGTCCTGGAAGACGGCTCGGTCTTCCGGGGTACCTCGATCGGCGCCGATGGCCAGAGCGTCGGCGAGGTCGTTTTCAACACTGCGATGACCGGCTATCAGGAGATCCTGACCGACCCGTCCTATCTGCGCCAACTGGTCACGCTCACCTATCCCCACATCGGCAATACCGGCTGCAACGCCGAGGACGAGGAGTCCCCCGCGGTGCAGGCGGCCGGTCTGATCGTCCGCGATCTACCGCCGCTGGCGAGCAACTGGCGGCGCCGCGAGGACCTCGCGGACTATCTGGTGCGCCATGGCATCGTCGCCATCGCCGATATCGATACCCGCCGGCTCACCCGTATCCTGCGCGAGCAGGGGGCTCAGAGCGGTTGCCTCACCGCCGGACCGGGCAGCGAAGAACCGGCCGCGCTGGCCACCGCGCTGGCTGCGGCCCAGGCTTTTCCGGGTCTCGAAGGGATGGACCTGGCCCAAGTGGCCAGCGTGCAGGCCCCGTACCGCTGGACCGAGGGGACCTGGGACCTGACCCAGGGCCATCCGGTACCGCTCGCCTGGGATGAACCGCGGCTGCGTTATCACGTCGTCGCCTATGACTTTGGCATCAAGCGCAACATCCTGCGGCTGCTGGTCGATCATGGCTGCCGGGTGACCGTGGTGCCAGCCCGGACCACGGTGGCGGAGGTGCTGGCGCTGGCTCCCGACGGGGTGTTCCTGAGCAACGGCCCGGGTGACCCGGAGCCCTGCGACTATGCTGTCGCTGCTATCCGCGACCTGCTGGAAGCAGGTATCCCGCTGTTCGGGATCTGTCTCGGGCATCAGTTACTCGGGCTTGCCTGCGGGGCGCGCACGGTGAAGATGAAGTTCGGCCATCACGGGGCGAATCATCCGGTGCAGGTGCTGGCCACCGGCGCCGTCTGGATCAGCAGCCAGAATCATGGCTTCGCGGTCGACGAGCAAAGCCTGCCGCCGACGGTGGAGGCGACCCATCGCTCGCTGTTTGATGGCTCTCTGCAGGGGCTGCGCCACCGCGAACGCCCGGCCTTCGGTTTCCAAGGTCATCCTGAGGCCAGCCCGGGGCCGCACGATGTGGCCCCATTGTTTGCCGATTTCGTCGCACTGATGGACCGCACGACGCCCTGACCGCGGGCTGGGGCGCCGTGCCCCAGCCCGGTGACTGTTGCCCGGATCGGGATCGCCCGGCAGCTCGCTGTCGGGTATTGATTCGGTTCGACTAGCGTCCAGCCTCCCGGCTCGGCAAGGTCCAGCAGCGGTCCAGCAACGGCCCGGCCGCCGGGCCGCCTTCCATCACAATGCCAATCCTCCGCTTTGCCCCGCGCACTGCTGCCCAGTTGCGCCCAGCGTCAGAACTCGCCATGCCCAGACGTACAGATATCCAGCGCATCCTGATCATCGGTGCGGGCCCGATCGTGATCGGACAGGCCTGCGAGTTTGATTACTCCGGTGCCCAGGCCTGCAAGGCCCTACGCGAGGAGGGCTATCGCGTCATCCTGGTGAACAGCAATCCGGCCACCATCATGACCGACCCGGAGATGGCAGATGCCACCTATATCGAGCCGATTAACTGGCGGGTGGTGGAGCGCATCATTGCGCGCGAGCGCCCGCAGGCCCTGTTGCCGACCATGGGCGGGCAGACCGCGCTGAACTGCGCCCTAGACCTGGCCCGTGAGGGGGTACTGGAGCGCTATGGTGTGGAGATGATCGGCGCCCGGCGTGAGGCCATCGACAAGGCCGAGGATCGCGACCTGTTCCGCCAGGCGATGCGCCGGATCGGCCTGGATATGCCGCGCTCAGCGATCGCCCACAGCCTGGAGGAGGCCTTCCAGGTGCAGGCACAGATCGGCTATCCCACCATCATCCGGCCCTCGTTCACCCTCGGCGGCAGCGGCGGCGGCATTGCCTATAATGCCGAGGAGTTCGAGGCGATCTGCCGGCGCGGGCTCGATCTCTCGCCGACCAGCGAATTGCTGGTGGAGGAATCGGTGCTGGGCTGGAAGGAATACGAGATGGAGGTCGTGCGCGATCACCGTGACAACTGCATCATCGTCTGCTCGATCGAGAATCTCGACCCGATGGGAGTGCATACCGGTGATTCTATCACTGTCGCTCCGGCCCAGACCCTGACCGACAAGGAATACCAGATCATGCGCGACGCCTCGCTGGCAGTGCTGCGCGAGATCGGCGTCGATACCGGTGGCTCTAACGTACAGTTCGCGATCAATCCGGCCGATGGTCGCATGATCATCATCGAGATGAACCCGCGCGTCTCGCGGTCCTCGGCGCTGGCCTCCAAGGCGACCGGATTTCCGATTGCCAAGGTCGCCGCTAAACTGGCGGTAGGCTATACGCTAGATGAATTGCGCAACGAGATCACCGGCGGAGCCACGCCAACCTCGTTCGAGCCGGCCATTGACTATGTGGTCACCAAGGTGCCGCGCTTCGCCTTCGAGAAGTTCCCGCTCGCCGATCCCCGCCTGACCACCCAGATGAAGTCGGTGGGGGAGGTGATGGCGATCGGCCGTACCTTTCAGGAGTCGCTCCAGAAGGCCCTGCGCGGGCTGGAAACCGACCGCGATGGTCTCAATGAGATGCTCAACCTATCGGACCCCGAGTCGATCCGCGTGTTGCGGCGGGAGCTGCGCCAGCCCGGTGCCGACCGGTTGTTTTATGTCGCCGATGCCCTGCGCGCCGGAATGACCCCCGAGGAGGTCAACGAGTATTCCGGGATCGATCCCTGGTTCATCGCCCAACTCGATGAACTCATCGCCATCGAGCACGAGGTACGCGTGGGCGGGGTCGCCGCGCTGGATGCCGACCGGCTGCGTTTCCTCAAGCGCAAGGGCTTCTCCGACCGGCGCATCAGCCGGCTCGCTGGCGACGACGAGGACGGTATCCGTGTTCGGCGTTGGGCGCATGGCATCCGCCCGGTCTTCAAGCGGGTGGACACTTGTGCCGCGGAGTTTGCCTCTGCCACCGCCTATCTCTATTCCACCTATGAGGAGGAATGCGAGGCGGCTCCCTCGTCGGCGAAAAAGATCATGGTGCTCGGGGGTGGGCCGAACCGGATCGGGCAGGGTATCGAGTTCGACTATTGCTGTGTCCATGCCGCTTTTGCCCTGCGCGACGACGGCTTCGAGACCATTATGGTCAATTGCAACCCGGAGACCGTCTCTACCGATTATGACACCTCGGACCGGCTCTATTTCGAGCCGCTAACCCTGGAGGACGTGCTCGAGGTGGTCCAGACCGAGCGTCCCTGGGGGGTCATTGTCCAGTACGGCGGGCAGACCCCGCTGAAACTAGCCCGCGCCCTGGAAGCCAACGGCGTGCCGATCATCGGCACCACTCCGGATGCGATCGATCGCGCCGAGGATCGCGAGCGTTTCCAGCGCCTGATCAACGAGCTGCAGCTGCGCCAGCCGCCCAATGCCACCGCCCGCAGCGAGAGCGAGGCGATCAAGGCGGCGGCCGGGATTGGCTATCCGCTGGTGGTGCGCCCGTCCTATGTACTCGGCGGCCGCGCCATGGAGCTGGTCTACGACGACGCGGAACTCTCGCGCTATATCCGCGGCGCGGTCAGCGTTTCCAATGATTCGCCGGTGTTGCTCGACCGCTTCCTAGAGGATGCCATCGAGGTCGACGTGGACGCGGTCTGCGACGGGGAGCAGGTGCTGATTGGCGGCATCATGGAACATATCGAGCAGGCCGGGGTGCATTCTGGGGATTCGGCCTGTTCGCTGCCGCCCTATACCCTCTCGGCGGCGGTGAAAGATCAGTTGCGGGCGCAGATGACCCAGCTCGGGCTCGCGCTTGGGGTGCGTGGACTGATGAATGCCCAGTTCGCGATCAAGGGTGAGGAGATCTATATCCTGGAGGTCAATCCCCGCGCCTCGCGCACGGTGCCCTTCGTCTCTAAGGCGATCGGAATGCCGCTGGCCAAAGTCGGCGCCCGCTGCATGGCCGGGCGCACCCTCGCCGATCAGGGTCTGACCGGCGAGATCGCCCCGCGCCATTATTTCGTCAAGGAGGCGGTCTTTCCCTTTGTGAAGTTCCCCGGCGTGGACACTGTGCTGGGGCCGGAGATGAAATCCACCGGCGAGGTCATGGGGGTGGGCGAGAGCTTCGCCGAGGCCTATGGCAAGGCGGTGGAAGGGGCGGGGATGTCGCTGCCGCGCCCGGGCAAGGCAATGCTCAGCGTGCGCGATGCCGACAAGCCGCGGCTCGTGCGGGTTGCCCGCGACCTGATCGCGCTCGGATTCAAGCTGTATGCCACCCATGGCACCGCCGCCGCGGTGCAGGCCGCTGGCATGGCGTGCATCGGCGTGAACAAGGTCAAGGAAGGGCGCCCGCATATCGTGGACATGATCAAGAACAACGAGATCAGCTTTATCGTCAACACCACTGAGGGCGCTGAGGCGATCGCCGATTCGGCCGAGATCCGCCGCGCCGCCCTGCAGCGTAAGGTCAGCTACACCACCACCATCGCTGGTGCCGAGGCCACCTGCATGGCGCTGCAATATCCCGATCTGCTCGCGGTCAATCGGTTGCAGGACCTGTACGCCTGAGTGCGTCGCCACCGCTGGCCCGTGCCGGCCGACCTTTACGGGGCCAGGCGCCGCCTGTAGTCTGATCGCCAGTCTGACCGGCTGTCTGGCTGCCCCGCGGCCCGGCCGACGCAGCCTATGCCGGGGATGCAGGGCCGCGCTGGCTGTCCGTCAGCCATTCCGGCTGGAATACACCGGCGGCCATCCTTCCCTTACCAGCGGGCGCCCGTTGGGGCGCGCCTGTCGCGAGGAACATCCGAATGAAGAAAGTCCCGCTGACCGCCAGGGGTGCGGAGCAATTGCGTGAGGAACTCGATCGTCTCAAGCGCGTGGAGCGTCCGCGGATCATTGCCGCCATCGCCGAGGCCCGCGCCCATGGTGATCTCAAGGAGAATGCCGAATACCATGCCGCCCGCGAGCAGCAGGGTTTCATCGAGGGGCGTATCCAGGACCTGGAGGCCAAGCTGTCCCTCGCCGAGATCATTGACGTGACCCAACTCAATGCCGATGGCCGGGTCGTGTTCGGTGCCACGGTCGCGGTGCTCGATGTGGACAAGGATGAGGACTATACCTATGTCATCGTCGGCGACGACGAGGCCGACATCAAGCAGGGCAAGATCTCGATCGGTTCGCCGATCGCCCGTGGCCTGATCGGCAAGCGAGAGGGCGATGTCGCCCTGATCGAGGCACCGGGCGGCAAGCGCGAATTGGAGATCCTGGCGGTGCGCTATGAATGAGCACGCTGGCGATTGGGCGGAGATCCCGGCGCATGGCGCCCACCAGGTGTCGGCGTGGTGCCGGAATGCCGTGCTGATGCTGCCCGACTGCCATCCTGATGCCGCCGCGGGCCCGTTTCCTATGGCTTGCGTTCCCGGTGCCCTGCCGGGCCTCGGGAGCAGGCATCTAGTCGCTGCTGCGAGGTGAACGCGATGCGAGGTCTGTTGCTGTGCTGTCTGCTGACTGTCCTGCTGGCGCCGCCGGCCTGGGCCTTACGCTGCGGTACCAGCGTGGTCTCCCGCGGCGATCCCTCGCTGGTGTTGCGCGAGCGCTGCGGCGAGCCCGATCAGATCGACCGCTTCGAGAACCGCCGCGCGATCGAACGCTATAATCATGCGACCGGCACCTATGTGACCGAATACGTTGCCGATCCCTACGAGGTCTGGACCTATAACTTCGGCCCCCGCCGTTTCATCACCCGCATCACCGTCCGGCGCGGCCTCGTCGAGGCGATCGAGACGGGCGGCTACGGCTTTTGAGCGAGGCACCCCGATCACAACCACCAATCCCCGATCCGCGATTGGCCGGGCCGTCCCAATGCTGGCAGCGGCAACAACATGGAACCTGCACCCACCACCCTTTTTGCCGCCCTGGCCCACGAGACCCGCCTGCGCTGCCTGCTGTTGCTTGCCGGTGACCACGAACTCTGCGTCTGTGAACTGACCTATGCCCTGGGTCTGCCACAGCCGCACATCTCCCGTCATCTGGCCCAGTTGCGCGAGGCCGGCCTGGTCAGCGACCGGCGCGCCGGCATCTGGGTCTATTACCGCCTGCACCCGGACCTGCCGGCCTGGATGATTGCAATCATCGAGGGTAGCCGCGCGGCACTGGCTGCCGTGGTCCCCTATTGTGACGACGCCGCCGCCCTGGCAGCGATGCCCAATCGTCCGGATGCCGCCCGCTGCGCCTGAGGCGGCGCGGCCTGTGGATCACTTCAGTGGACCGCTTCAACAGCAACTATGAACACCGACTGCACCAATGGGTCGACGTGCAGTGTTCTGGAACGACGAAAGACGCGAAACCTGAAGCGTTTCCCGATCGGTGGCGGCCGGGGCGGGCGCTCTCTGCTCAGGTGATCTCCGCGGCAGCGGCGGCGGCGGGGGTGTGAGCGGGGAGTTCAGGCAGCCGGAGCGAGAGCAGGAAGGCCATCAGCACGAAGCCGGTGGACCACCAGAGGCAGCCCTCCAGTCCCTGTAATTGATAGACCAGACCGGACAGGACGGTACCCGCCAAGCGCCCGCCGGCATTGGCCATGTAATAGAAGCCGACGTTCAGCGCGACCTTGTCGGCATCAGCATAGGCCAGGATCAGATAGGAATGCACGGCGGAGTTGATAGCAAACACGACGCCGAACAGGATCAGCCCCACCACCAGCACCGGCCCCGGTGCCCAGTCGAGGGTCGGGGCATGCCAGAGGGCCATGGCGATGCCGGCCGGGATGCCGGCCAGTACCAGCGACCACAGCCGGGCAGCACCGCCGCCGGGTCCGCGTCCGGCGCGTCCGCGGCGGACCAGGCCCGGGGCGGTGGCCTGCACGAAGCCGTAGCCGATCACCCAGGCGGCCATGAAGCCGCCCACCTGCATGAATGACCAGCCAAGCACGGTCTTCAGGAAGACCGGCAGCGCTACCACGAACCAGACATCGCGTGCCCCGAACAGGAAGAAGCGCGCTGCCGCAAGCCAGTTGATCGCCGGGGTATTGGCGAAGACCTGACTGAAGCCCGGTTTCTGCTTCATCTTGCCGACGCCGGCCGGCAGCAGCAGGGCGGTGACGATCAGCACCAGCAGGAGTGTGCCGGCCAGCACCCAGAGGGCGCCGCGAAAGCCGATCGTCTCCAGGAGGGCGGCACCGACGAAGAAGCCGACCCCCTTGAGGGCATTCTTGGAGCCGGTCAGGACGGCAACGTATTTGAATAGTCGGGTGTCGCCGCCGGCCTCGGGGCTGGTTCCAGTGAGACTCTTGACCGTCGCCTTGGCCGACATCTTGTTGAGATCCTTGGCGATCCCGGACAGAGCCTGGGCCGCCATCACATAGGGCACGCTGAGCCAGGGGTCGGGCACCGTCAGCATGGCCAGCGCGAGCACCTGCAGCGCCATGCCGATGTGCATGGTGAGATTGAGCCCGATGCGCGCCCCCAGCCAGCCGCCGACGGCGTTGGTGATGATGCCGAAGACCTCATAGAAGAGGAAGAGCATCGCGACCTCGAACGGCGAATAGCCGAGGAGGTAGAAATACAGCACCACCAGCATCCGGATGGCCCCGTCGGTGATAGTAAAGGCCCAGTAGCCGGCGGTGACGATGAGATAGTTGCGGGTGTTCTGGTGCATGGTGCGGGGCACGCTCGCTGAATGCGCAGTTGCTCAGTGGTGGCTACAGCAGGTCGCCGACCTTGCGGGCCAGTTCCATCAGGCGATTCACATAGCCCCATTCATTGTCGTACCAGGCGAGCACCTTGACCTGGGTTGCATCGACGACCATGGTGGAGAGGGCATCGACGATGGCGGAACGGGGGTCGCCGCGAAAGTCCGCCGAGACCAGCGGGCGCTCTTCGTAGCCGAGGATGCCAGCCAGCGGCCCTTGGGCGGCGGCCCGCAAATGACCGTTCACCTCCTCGACCGTCACCGGGCGTGCCGCCTCGAACACGAAATCCGTCAGCGAGGCGTTGAGCAGGGGCACCCGCACCGCCAGCCCATTCAGCTTGCCGGTGAGTTCCGGGAAGATCTTGGTAATGGCCCTGGCCGAGCCGGTGCTGGTCGGGATCAGCGATTGCCCGCAGGCGCGCGCCCGGCGCAGATCCCGGTGGCCGTGATCGACGATGCGCTGGGTATTGGTGATGTCGTGGATCGTCGTCATGCAGCCATGGCGGATGCCGAGCTGCTCGTGCATCACCTTGACCAGCGGCGCCAGGCAATTGGTGGTGCAGGAAGCAGCGGTCAGCACCTGGTGGCGGTCCGGATCGTAGTCCTGATCGTTGATGCCATAGACGATGTTCAGCGCCCCCTCGGTGGGTGCGGCGACGATCACCTTGCGCACGCCTTGGGCGAAATAGCCGGCCAGGGTCTCGGGGCGTTTGTGATGGCGGCCGGTCGCCTCGATGACGATCTCGCAATCGGACCAGTCGGTCTCGGTCAGGTCCGCCTGGCTGCTGTAGCCAATCGGGCAGCCATCGATCGACAGGGCATTGCCGGTGCCGGCACAGGGATGCGACCAGGTGCCATGCACCGAGTCGAACTGCAGCAGGTGGGCACTGCCGGCGGCATCGGCAGCGATCTCGTTGATCTGCACGAACTCGAAGTCGCCCCAGTCCCAGGCGGCGCGCAGGCCGAGCCGCCCCATGCGGCCGAAGCCGTTGATCCCGATCCGAATGCCCATCAGCAATCCACCTCCGCCCTGATTTCGGTTGCGTGTCTCGGCCAGCGGCGCGCCCGGCGTCCCGTCAATGCCGCGATCGGGCAGTGCGAGCCGCATCCGGGTGCCGGTGCGCCGCCTCGGCAGCGCCGCAGCAGTATAGGGTGGGAATGTTGCAACTCTGAGTCAGCGGGGGGGCCACCGCGGCCGCACACAACGCGCCGGCGCCGGGCGCCGGCGGCGGCGGC
>REDK01000063.1 GCA_007693535.1 Chromatiaceae bacterium | reverse complement strand
GCCCACCCCCTTGCGGCCGATGGTGGCCACCACCGGCAGACCGAGCCGCGCCGCCAGCGCGTCGCGGTCCAGACCGATGCCGCGCCGCTCGGCGACATCGATCATATTCAGCGCCAGCAGCGTCGGCAGTTCCATCTCCAGCAGTTGCAGGGTCAGGTGCAGGGAGCGGCGCAGGTTGGAGGCATCCACGACGTTGACCGTGACCTCGGGGCGCTCGCCGAGCAGGAAGTCGCGCGCCACGCGTTCCTCCAGCGAGAAGGAGGTCAGGCTGTAGGTCCCGGGCAGGTCCACGGTCTGGACCGGGCCCTGGGCGTCCCGGTACTGGCCGTACTTCTTGTCCACGGTCACGCCAGGATAGTTGGCGACATGCTGGCGGGCGCCGGTCAGGACATTGAACAGCGTCGATTTGCCGGCGTTCTGCTGGCCCGCCAGGGCCACCATCAGCCGCGCTGGGCTAGGCATCGTCATAGACCTCGATGGTCGCCGCCTCGCGGCGGCGCAGGGTGACACTGGCGGCATCGAGCCGGACCTCGATCGGGTCGTTCAACGGCGCGCTGCGCACCACGGTCAGTTCTACGTTGGGCATCAGCCCCAGATCGAGCAGGCGCTGGCGCACCGCGCCGCTGGCGCGATGGGCCTTGATGCGCACGCGCCCGCCGGGGCGGACATCGTTGAGGGTGCGCACCGCCGGCGCCGGTTGCGGGGTTGACGCCGGGTCTGGCGGCGCCGGGACTACCTCGATACTGGCCGCCTCGCGCCGGCGTAGGGTCACGCTCGCGGCATCCAGGCGAATCTCGATGGGATCGTTCAGGGGCGCGCTGCGCACCACGGTGACCAGCACATTGGGCATCAGGCCCAGGTCCAGGAGTCGCTGGCGCACGGCGCCGCGCGCCTGATGGGCCTTGATGCGGACCCGGGTGCCGGGACGGATATCGTTGAGGGTCAGCAAGGCGGCGGGGGCTGGATGGCAGAAGCTGGACGATAGAGACAGGCGCCGGGCGGGGGCAGGGCCGCCGGCCGCAACCGGTCACAACCGGTTCGCCACGGGCGCGGCACTGGTGCGGATCAATGGGGCCAACGGGGCGCCAGGACGCGGGAAGCCCGGGCGCGGGGCGCCTGCAAGAAACCCAGCAGCGCGGGGTCTCCCGCCCTTCGCGAAGGCCACAATCTACGCTGAACCGGCCCGGATCGCAAATGCGAATCTTTCTTGTTTACTACGGAAAGACCTGATAGCCTGCGCGGTCATCGTGCCAGGCAGCGGTTGGCACGCCCGGTTCGACCGGCCCCGCGCGCCGGTTGGGTCCTAAAGATCCAGCCCTGATCGGGCCGCGCCCCGGGCGGCGACCGTGCCCCATCCACCACCCACCGGAGACCATCATGCGTCCAGCCTCCCGCACGGCCGCCGCCCCGGCCATTCTGCTTGCCGGCGCCTTCTTTGCCGCCGGCGCCCAAGCCCATACCCCGTTGTTTGCCTGCTATGGCAATCCGGATGACACCGTGTTCTGCGAAGGCGGCTTCTCCGATGGGTCCTCCGCGGCCGGCATCGCCCTGCGCATCCTCGATGGCGCCGGCCAGGTGCTGGTCGAGACCAGCATGCCGGATAACAGCGAATTCGAGTTCGAGAAGCCCGACGGCGATTATCGCGTGGTGTTCGATGCCGGTCCTGGGCATGTCATCGAGATCGATGGCGCCGACATCTTCGACTGAGCAGCCACACCCGGCGGCGCCGCTTCATCCCACCTTCAGCCATGCAACAGGAGGCCTCCGCAGATGCGTATCATCCCAACCACCCTCGCCGCCCTAGCCAGCCTGAGCGCCGCCGGCGCGGCCCAGGCCCATTTCCAGTTGCTCTATACCCCGCAGATGCAACTGCCGGAACCGGCCGACATCGAACTGCGCATGGTCTTCGGCCATCCGCTGGACAATGGCCATGTGATGGACATGGCCGCGCCCGAGCGGTTCTTCGTGCGCTTCCGTGGCGAGCAGACCGACCTCGCGGACAGCCTGACGCCCATCACCTGGCAAGGCGCCGAGAACGCGGGCAAGGCCTTGGGCGCCAGCTTCAAGGCGCAGCGTCAGGGCGACTACAGCTTCGTGCTAGTGCCGGCGCCGTACTGGGAGGACGGTGAGAATACGTTCATCCAGCAATTCAGCAAGACCATCATCAATCGCGGCGGTCTGCCGACCGATTGGTACGAACCGGTCGGCCTGCCGACCGAGATCGTGCCGATGGTCAAGCCCTACCAGGTCTTCGCCGGCAGCACCTTCACTGGGCAGCTCCTCAGCGACGGCGAACCGGCGGCCGGGATCGAATGTGAGGTGGAGTTCATCAACACCAGTGTGGACGTCACCGCCAATGCCTTTGGCAAAGAGACCCTGATCACCGCCCCGGAGACCGTCATCGTCACCATGACCGATGCCAACGGGGTCTTCACCTTTGGCATCCCGCGCCCGGGCATCTGGGGCTTTGCCTGCCTGGAGGCCGGCCCGGTCACCGAGCATGAAGGCAAGGAGCTGTCGCAGGACGCGGTGCTCTGGATCAACGTGGTCGAACTCGACTGAGCCGACGACGACCTGGCACGGGCCAACGCCCGACATCGCATCGGTCTGGCGGTGGGGTGATCGACCTCGCCGCGTTTCCCTCTGCCAGCCTGCGCCGGCCCGCACGCGCCGTTGGTGCCGTGCGGCGGCATCCTGGTGGCCACGCTGCCGAGCTGGATCGGCGACTGCTGGTCCGCGCACTGCCCTAAGCACAGCAAGGGAATCGGTCTTAAAGTTTTAATGCGAATCGTTCGCATTTGTACTATTATCACAATCAGGCGTCGGCCCCTGGCCTGAGGCCGCACCTAACACGACGAGGAAAGCAGGCATGTTGAGTCATACCCCACCCGCCGGCGCAGCAGGCAGCAGCGTGGCCCGGTGCAACGCCGCTGGCACCGTTGGCACCGTCAGAGCCGCGGCCAACGGGCGCGGCCATGCGCGGAACCTGACCCGCAACCCGATCCGATCAGGCCCGTTCGCCGCCGCGGCCTTGTTGGCCCTCCCCGGCGCGGCCGCGGGCCTGGAGGTCAATGACTGGCTCAGTATCGGCGGCCTCATCGCCGCGGGCGGCCAATGCCAGCAGGTCAATGCCCGCCTGCCCATCGCCGGCAATGGCGATGAGTACAACGGCAATGACTATGGCGATGGGAACGAGAACGGCAACGGCAATGGCAATGGGAACGGCCTCGACGACTTCTCCAACCCCGCGCTGCTGGAACACTCTGGCAACATCTGCCGTGGCGGCCTCCCGGTGCAATTGGAGGTCAGCCTGCGCCCGAGCGCCCAAGACGAGTTCTTCTTTCTGGTCGGCTTCGGCGTGGACAACGGTCTCAACCCGGTCTCGCCGTTTCGCCTCGCCCCCTGGGCGGCGGACTTGGAAGCCGATGTAAAGGACATCAACGGCCGCGGGCGCGACTATCTGCTGCTGGCCTGGTACCGCCATGAGTTTCAACTGCCCGCGGAGAATGCCCTGGGGGCGACCTTTGGCATCATCAACAGCGCCGATTATCTGGACGACAACGCCTTCGCTGCCGATGAGTTCACCCAGTTCATGAACGAGGCGTTCGTCAACGCCCACAGCTATGACCTGCCTGCCTACGATGCCGGTGCCGCGCTGGAACTCGCCGCCGGAGCGTTCTCGTTCCACGCTGTCGGCATGAACGTCGGCGAGAACGAGGACGGCAACAACTTCAATTTCTGGGGCGTGCAGGCCGGCTGGCATCCCGAGTTCGCCCTCGGCGCCGGCAACTATCGGCTCGTCCTCACCGGCACCGGCAAGCAGTTCCTCGACCCGGCCGGCGAGAAGAAACACAACCGCCTCGCCTGGGGCCTGTCCTTCGACCAGGAACTCGGCCCGGTCTTCGGCGCGTTTCTGCGCCTGGCCTGGCAGGGAGAAGATGCGGCCGTCGACTATCAGGCGCTGTATTCCGGCGGCATCAATATCAACGGCGGTCCCTGGCAGCGCCCCGATGACAATATCGGCCTGGGCTATGCGTATCTCGACGGCGGCAATACCGACGTGCGCCGCACCAATGTCTTCGAGGGCTATTACCGCGCCCAGGTCAACGAGTTCCTGGCGGTCACCGCCAATGTCCAATACATGAGCGACAACCTGGTCCGCGAAAACCTCTCTCAGCGCGATCCCGAGGGCTGGCTGCTCGGGCTGCGGCTGACGGCCATGTTCTGAGCCGCCACCGCCGCGGTTGCAGGACCGGCCGCGCCGGGACAGATCCGGGCACCGCGCCCGGGCGGCATGGGAGCGCCGCTCGCGGCGCCTGATCCCGCCATGGCACCCCGGGACAACGCGCCCCTACCGCTTGGCAACCAACGGCACTCATCAGGAGGCATCATGACCCCACCCATCATCAATCCCGCCCACGAACCCAAGACCATGGGCGCTGGGGCACCGCCGCCACGGCGGATGCGCAGCACGGAGCTGCTGCAGGGCGCACGCCGCGTGGTCATCGAGCACGGCGACGCCAGCTATACGCTGCTGCTGACCCGCAACGACAAGCTGATCCTGGTGAAGTAAGCGGGTGAAGTAAGCGGCTGAAGTCAGTGGCTGAAGTCAGTGGCTGAAGTCAGCACGGCGGGTGAGCGTCCCCGCATGGCCTGATCGGCGGCGACCGCCGCGGGAAGTGGCGGTCGCCGCACCCGCCCGTGACGCGCTCGGTGGCGATCCGCGCTGCCGGCAGACCCGCGGCGCTAGCGGTCAGATCCCGCCACTGATGCGCGACGACTGCGGCTTGCGCCCGACGAACAGGTAATAGGGTACCCGCAGACCCGGCAGATAGGGCACCGGCGCGCGGTGTTCCTGCAGTTCATGCACCGGCAGACACTCGCGCAGCCAGGCCAGCGGACCGGGGCCGGGATGGACGCCATCGTGGGCGAACCAGCGCGGCCAAAACCAGCGGGTGAACCGGTCATGGCGCACCAGGCCGGCCGGCGGGTCCGCCGCCGAGACGTAGAAGTCCACCACCCCCAATTGCCCGCCCGGGCGCAGCATGGCCAGGGCATTGTCGATCGCCCCGCGCCAGTCGGGGATCATGGTCAGGGCGTAGGCAAAATAGACGCAATCGACCGGGGTGTCCGGTCGGTAGGTACAGGCATCGGCCTCGATCACCCGCACATTGGCCATTCCGGCGGTGCGTCGGCGCGCCTCGGCCAGCAGCGCGGGGCAGAGGTCGACCAGATCGATCCGGCCCATGGCGGCGAGCCGCTCGCCCCCCTGCCCGGTCTCCGCACGCGACCCCTCCCCGGCTCCCAGTTCATCCCTTCCCAGTTCATCCCTTCCCAGTTCATCTCTCCCCTGTTCATCCCTCCCCTGTTCATCCCTCCCCTGTTCTGCCCTGTCCGGCTCAGCCCGGTCCAGCTCAACAAAGAACAGCAGGTTGCGGCCGGTCCCGGCCCCCAACTCCACCAGGTGGCCGCCGGCCGGTACCTGCAGCCGGGCGATGAGTTCGCGACGCCCATGCAGCAGGCGTTCGCGGAAGCGGTCGTATTGCCCCGCCTGCGGACGATAGAAGGCATCCAGGCGCTCGGCCAGGGAGCCGTGCCGCGGCTGCCCGCGCAGCAGGGCCGCGAGCACCCGGGCCTCGTCGGCCCAGGTCCGCAGGCGGTTGCGGGGAGACGCCACCGCGGACGAGCGCACCGGCGCCGCCATCAGGCCGGCACGTCGGCGATGTGGAAACCCGCGTAGGTGTGCACCCGGTCCAGTGGCTGCACCGCCGCGGCCAGTTCCGGATGAAAGCGCAGACGGGCGTGCAGACGGGTCCGCTGCGGGCCGATCTCCAGGCGCTCCAGATAGGCCGGGGCGGCATGCGCACTGCGGAAGATGATGCGCGCATCGGGACGCGCGCGCTTCAAGATCAGGGACCATTCCTCGGCCAAGGCCCGGGGATGATAAGAACTCATCCAGTCCATGTGATCGAGCAGCACGAACTTGGAGATCGGTTGCGCACTCGCGGCCAGGAACTCCGAGACCGTGGCCGTGTGCAGGCTGATGCGCGCGGCCAGGCCGTCGCCCTGCCCCTGCCCCTTGAGACGCGCGAAATTGTCGGGCCGCAGGTATTCTGGACAGCAATCGGCGCTGTAGCGCCCACGTAGATAGACGGTCCAGAAGTAGTTGGTCCAGACCGGCAACTGCCGGAACACATATTCAATGCACTCGCGCACGAAGCCGGGTACGCCGCGGGCGTGCTGCTCCTGGACCTCCTTGCGCTGCGGATGGGGCACGCCGAGCAGGCTCATGGTCAATTGCCGCGACAGGGTCCAGTTGATCTCCGGGGTCCAGATCAGTGGCTGCACGCGGGTATCGTAGACCGCGCGCTGATCCTCCAGGCTGCGGGTGGCGAACAGGTCGGCGATGCTGGCGGCCAGGCGCGGGCGCACCCGCAGATAGTGCTGGAAGGCGCGCGCGACGATGCCGGAGAGGCCGTGGAAATAGAAACTGCCGTGCGGATTGCCGAACCAGCGCACGCGCCGGTCCCAGAACCCGCGGGCAAACGCCGAGAGGTCCGCGCGCAGGGCCTGGCGATAGAGGGTCTCGAAGCGCGGATGATAGCCGTGCCCGAAGGCGGCGAAGAAGTCCTCGAACTGCAAGCGGCGGATACCGGCGAGCTTGAGTTCCAGCAGGGCGTTCTGGCGCGGGTTGGCGTCCACCGCGTGGATATGATCCGGCCCGACCAGGGCATAGTCGAGCACGTTGCAGCCGGCACTGGTGATGACCAGCATGCGATCGTCCGGGGCGATGGACAGCACCAGGCGATCCACCGCTGGATCCTCCCAGCAGGTGTTGTAGACCAGCGCCCGCGAGTAGATCGCGTCGAAGGCCTTCTGGTCGAAGCGGTCGGCCAGGGTCAGTGCCGTCGGTGTTGCCATACTGGCCGCGGGGCGTTGGTGACGAAGCAGTCCCACCAGTATAGCGACCGCTTATGACGGCCTGATGGCAGGCGACCGCGCCGGCTCGGCAATGATGGCGGCGACGGCATCCGGTGGCAGTGCCCCCGCGGGTTGCAAGCAGGCGGCTTCCGAGCCTCGATCGTCACTGCCGCCACGACGTGCACCCGTCGGGGGGATAAGCGCAGCGCATCCCCCTCCAGAGACGAACAGCGACGCGGGCCGACACGGCAGCCATGGTGCCAGCGGTTGGGGGATGCGGCGCGCCCCAACCCCGGCGCATGCCCCGGCCACGTCGCAGCGCGCCTGATCACCCGACCGAGGTCGGGTCGATCAGGTTCAGCGAGATGCCCCGATGCCCTCCTTGAGCAGCCCGGTTGCGAAGTCCGGGTGGTCTGATGGCCCCTCAGCGTTGGTCGGGCCGGGGTGTCTGCCTCAGCGGATGAGCAAGTCGATCCCCCGCGACAGGGCGCGCGGGACGCTGCGCAGGCCGTCCACGACGCCTTTGACCCAGCCCTCCTGGCGCAGGGCGCGCTCCAGTTGCTTCTGCTTGGCCTCCGGCAAGGCGGCATGGATGGCCGCCCACAGCGGGGCCAGGTTCCAGAACTCGGCATCCGGCGGCAGCGCCACCAGCAGGGTGCAGCCGATGGGGATGCCGAGGGCCTCGGCGGCCACCGACTGCGCCGCGCGCATGTTGACCTCCTTGGGGCGCTCACCGGCCTCGGGGTCGTAGGGCGGGTCCCATTCCAGCGGCGGGTCGAGGCGGTCGGCATGGGTCAGCACCAGCACCCGCGGGATCGCCCGCAGCCGCGGGTCGGGGGCGGTCAGGGCGTCCAGTGCCTGTAGGGCACGCTGATCGGCGGCGCGGTCGGCGCGGTTGGCGGCGGCGACCCAGAGGATCAGGTCGCTGTGACGGGCCTGTTGTAGCCAGGGATCATCGGCACGTCCGCTCAGCCCGGGGCTGTCCACCAGCACCAGGTCGCCGGCGCGGGCAGTCTCCCCGGCCGCGGCCGGGTCGAGGTCCGCGCGCCCGGCGGCACTGTCGACTGCATAGGCGCGACAGGCCCCGGGGGTGCCGGTCAGCAGCCCCACCGGCACCCGCGCCGCTCCCAGCAGGGCATTGAGTAGGCTCGACTTGCCGGCATTGCGCTGGCCGGCCAGCAGGATCGTGACCGGGTCCAGGGGGGCCGCCTGCAGCGGGTCCGGGGCGGTGGCCAGCAGCTCCTGCGAGCGGCGCCGATAGCGCCCGGCATAGAGCCGAATGGCCACCTCGCCGGCCTCCTGCACCAGGATCGCCGCGGCCTGGGCGCGCGCGACCGGGTCCAGGCGCGTGATCACCTGGCGCATGATCAAGCCCTTGGCCTCGTCGCGCAGGGCACCGAGCGGATCGGCGATGCGCAAGGCACGCCAGAGTCCCCAGACCTTACCGGCCGGCTGGGTGAATTCGTAGATGCCGACCAGGGCGGCGATCTCCACTTGGCGCAGGACCGGGAAGTCCTGCACCAGGCTGGCACGCAGCCGTCGGGTCAGGTCCTCCGCCATCAGGGCCGCCTCGGGCAAGGTGAAGCGCCAGACCGCCAGATGGTCATCCGGGGCATAGGCCGCGGCAACCACCTGCACGGTGCGCTGGAAGAGCCGCCAGGCAGCGAACTCGTCCTGCATGTCCTCGGCCTTGACCTCGGTGGCCAGGCGCGCCAGCGCCGCGCGGGCCTGATGTTCGGCCGGCGGGGCGGACGGTTCGGCCGGGCGCGGCTCGGCGCGATGGGTACGGGGATGCCACAGGGCACGTAGCGCAAAGGCCGACCCCAGCGCCGCCGCGGTGCCGACCCACCAAAACAGGAACCAGCCCTGCTGCCAGAAGAAGACGAGCCCGACGGTGAACAGGGCCAGGAACGGCGCTGCCACCAGCAGCAGGATCAGGGTGACGATGAGCAGGTCGCGCCAATAGTGGCGACCGAGGGAGGCAAGCAGGGTCTTCATGGGGAGGCTGCCAGGGGTGGGCATCGGGCGCGGGCACCCGGGAGGACCGCCGACCTGGCCGGCGGCGGGGCCGGCGCCGGCTAGGCCGGCCAAGACGCTACCGGGGCGATCACGGGCGCCCACGCGGGCCTCGTAGGCAAAGAAAAGGGGCCTCACCTTGCGGTTAAGCCCCTGTTTCTGCTGGTGGGCCGTCTAGGATTCGAACCTAGGACCAATGGATTAAGAGTCCACTGCTCTACCAGCTGAGCTAACGGCCCGACATGTCTGCGACCCGGCCCCGCGAGGACCGTGCCGCCCTGTGGCATCCGGCACCTGGCCGGTGAATGGGGTGGACGATGGGGATCGAACCCACGACCACAGGAGCCACAATCCTGTGCTCTACCAACTGAGCTACGTCCACCATTGACTTTCTTGTGTCGATCGGGACTTGTCGGCCTCCGATCGGCACGCGGTCTGCGCAGTCTGACCGACCCATCTGGTCGCGATCTGGACAGCGCATCAACCCCTACCATGACACTGCGCGATGGGGCCATGGGGCCTTCATCATCTGGCATGCCCTGAACCGCGGCCTTCGCTGGCCTGGTCCCGGTTTGGCGCCCCGAGGAGGACTCGAACCCCCGACCAAGAGCTTAGAAGGCTCCTGCTCTATCCGCCTGAGCTATCGGGGCAATACGCCTGTCCTTTGCCCCCAGCAGCCTGGTGCTCCCGGCAGCCTGAATAGGGCGGCATCCCGATCGAACCGCAGGTTCCGCCGCACCCTCGAGGATGACCATTCTGACGGGGCAGATTGGTCGGGGTAGAGGGATTCGAACCCCCGACACCCTGCTCCCAAAGCAGGTGCGCTACCAGGCTGCGCTATACCCCGGGTGACTGCGAGAGCGATACCTCGGCTCGCGGTCGCATCGTGCGCGGTCAGGTCGTGCCTTGGGTATGGGGCATTGCCCGTTCGCTCTTCGCGAGATCAAGACCCGGGATGATAGCGGTGCGGCCGGATAGCGTCAACGCCTTGGGACGACCGCCCGCCGGCCCGGAGCCTCTGCGGGTGCTTGCATCGACGCCGGCGCCGGTTAAGATCGCGCCCTGGCAGTTCCGGCAGGATCGCGACAAGAGGTTCGAGCGGATGAGCGCACAACTCCTGGACGGTAAGGCGATCGCTGCGGCGGTGCGCGCCGAGGTGGCGGCGCGGGTCGCGGGCGAACGGGCGGCGGGTCGGCGCCCGCCGGGGCTTGCGGTGGTGTTGGTCGGGGCGCATCCAGCCTCACAGGTCTATGTCCGCAACAAGAGCAATGCCTGTCATGAGGTCGGTTTTCATTCCGAGGTCCACGCCTTACCGGAGTCCTGCAGCGAGGCCGAACTGCTGGCCCTGATCGACGCGCTGAACGCGGATGCACGGATCGACGGCATCCTGGTGCAATTGCCGCTGCCGCCCCAGATCGCCCCCGCCGCGGTCATCGAGCGTATCCTGCCCAGCAAAGACGTGGATGGCTTCCATCCCTACAACCTGGGCCGCCTGGCGCTGCGCATGCCGTTGCTGCGCCCCTGCACCCCCAAGGGGGTGATGACCCTGCTGGCCCACACCGGCCGTCCCCTCGCGGGTCTGGACGCGGTGGTGATCGGTCAGTCCAACATCGTCGGCCGCCCGATGGCGCTGGAACTGCTGGCCGCGCGCTGTACCATCACCGTCTGCCACAGCCGCACCGCGGACCTGGCCGCCAAGGCGCGCGCTGCCGATGTGCTGGTGGTGGCGATCGGGCGCGCCCGCTTCGTGCCCGGTGACTGGATCAAGCCGGGCGCCCTGGTGATCGATGTCGGCATGAATCGCGATGGCGACGGGCGCCTGTGCGGCGATGTCGACTTCGACGCCGCCCGCGCCCGGGCCGACTGGATCACCCCGGTGCCCGGCGGTGTCGGTCCAATGACCATCGCCAGCCTACTCGAAAACACCCTCCAGGCAGCGGCCCTGCACCAACCGTCGGCCGGATAGGGAAAACCGCCGGCCGCTAGCGGTTTCCGCTGGGCCGGTTACCGCCGCGCGCAGCCGACCGGTGCGGTCACGTTCAGGCTTGCACCACCACCGCCCCGCCCCGGGGATAGCCACCTTGCAATTCTTTGTCACCGCTGCCCGTTATCTGGAGACCCTGCTCGCCGAGGAGTTGCGCGACCTGCTGACGGAATCCCCCACGGCGCAGGTCACCGAGACCCGCGCCGGGGTCCATCTGACCGGTAGCCTGGCCGACGCCTATGGGGTCTGCCTCTGGTCGCGCGTCGCGAGCCGGGTGCTGCTGCCGCTCGCGAGCTTTCCTGCCGCCGATGCCGCGGCCCTCTATGCCGGGGTGCGAGAGATCGATTGGGCGGCCCACTTCACCCCCGCCCAAACCCTGGCGGTGCAGGTGGATGCGGTCCGCTCGCACCTGGACCACAGCCATTTCGCGGCGCTGCGGATCAAGGACGCCATCGTCGATCAGTTCCGCGAGCGCGGCGGTGCCCGCCCCAGCGTCAGCACCCAGGCGCCCGATATCGCCCTGCGCTGCCAGTTGTTCCGCGATCAGGCCAGCCTAGCGCTCGATCTCTCCGGGCCGGCGCTGCATCGGCGCGGCTGGCGCACCGCCGGTGCGAGCGCCCCGCTGAAGGAGACCCTAGCCGCCGCGGTACTGCTGCGCGCCGGCTGGCCGGCCCTGGCCACCGCCGGGGCGCCCTTGTTGGACCCGATGTGCGGCGCCGGCACGCTACCCATCGAGGCGGCCCTGATTGCCGCCGATATCGCCCCCGGGCTGCTGCGCCAACACTGGGGTTTCAGTGCCTGGCGCGGCCATGAGCGCCCGACCTGGGAGGCCCTGCTGGCCGCAGCGCGGATGCGGCGGGCCGCGGGACTGGCACGGCTCGGGCGCACACCCGGGCGCATCCGCGGCTCTGATCAGGACCCAGCCGCAGTGCGCGCGGCGCTGGCCAACCTGTCCCACGCCGGCCTCGCCGGGCATGTGACCATCGAATCGCGGGCACTGGCCGACTGCCGTCCGGGGGCAGCGGACGCCGCCGGCCTGCTGGTGGTCAACCCCCCCTATGGAGAACGTCTGGGCGCTGGCGACGACCTGCCTGCCCTCTATGCCGAGCTGGGGGCGACCCTGCGCAACCATTTCGATGGCTGGCAGGCGGCGGTGCTGACCGGCAATCCGGACCTGGGCAAGCGCATGGGCCTGCGCGCGCAGCGCCTGCACACCCTCTACAACGGGCCGCTGGAGTGCCGGCTGCTGCACTTCGCGATCAGCCCGGCGGCCCATGTCTCCGATCAACCGCGGCCGCTTCCGGCGCCGGAGCGCGGCCCCGGCGCGGCGATGCTCGCCAATCGCCTACGCAAGAACCAAAAGGCCCTGGGCAAATGGCTGCGCAGCGACGCAATCACCTGTTACCGCCTGTATGACGCGGACCTGCCCGAATACGCGCTGGCCGTGGACCTTTATCAGGTGCTGGCCGAGCATCGGGCCGACGCCCCGCTGACCGCCGCCGGCACCGCGCTGCCGCCGCGGCCGCTCGCCCATGTGCAGGAATATGCCGCCCCGGACAGCATCGATCCGCGCGCGGCACGGCGGCGCCTGCGCGAGGCCCTGGGCGTGATTGCCGACACCCTTAGCTTGGCCGCGGACGACCTCTTCTTCAAGGTGCGCCGCCCGCAGAAGGGCCGCGACCAGTATCAGCGCCTGGGCGCGCGCGGACGGCTGTTCGAGGTGGCAGAGGATGGGGTGCGCCTGCTGATCAATCTCGAGGACTATCTGGACACCGGGCTGTTCCTGGATCATCGGGAGACGCGCCGGCTGCTGGGGCGCCTGGCCGCCGGCCAGCATCTGCTGAATCTGTTCGGCTACACTGGCAGCGCGACCGTCCATGCCGCACACGGCGGGGCCTTGTCCACCACCACGCTGGACCTCTCGGCCACCTATCTGAATTGGGCGCGGCGCAACCTGGCGTTGAATGGGTTTACCGGCCCGGCACACCGCCTGCTGCAGGCCGATTGCCTGGAATGGCTGGCGCGGGCGCGCGACGAACGCGGCCGCTATGGGCTGATCTTCCTCGATCCGCCCAGCTTCTCGACCTCCAAGCGCATGCGCGGCACCTTCGATGTTCAGCGTGATCAGGTAGCGCTGCTGCGCCAGACCCTGGACCTACTCGCCGACGACGGCACCCTGGTGTTCTCCAATAACCTGCGCCGCTTCCGGCTCGATCAGGCAGCCCTCATAGCGGCTGTCCAGGGCGCGCGGGGGCGCCGGCGGCTGGTGATCGAGGACATCAGCGCGCACAGCATCCCACGCGATTTCGCCCGTCATCGCGGCATTCATCACTGCTGGCTGCTGCGGTGGGATTGATAGCGGTTCAGTCGCCCGGGCGGGCGAGCCAGGGCACGGATACCTGCACTGATTCGCGCCGCAACAGCCGGGCGCGATAGCGGGGATCGCTGGCCAGACGGCGGCTGTAGCGCTGCAAGCCGAGCAACGCAAGGATGAAACCAGCGGCGGCGCCGACCAGGGTCAGGCCCTGCGCCGCGGAACCAAACCAGCCCTCGACCAGCAGGGCACCGGCAAACAGTCCCGCCAAAGGCCCCAAGTAGGCCGCCACGGCAGCCTTCAGCAAGGCCCCTTCAGGCACTCCGATCACCACGGTCTCGCCGACCCGCACGCCGGCCCCATTGACCACCAGCAGTCGCTGGGGCCGGCGCCCGAGCAGGCGATCCAGAAGCGAGACGCCGCAGCCGGTCTGCGCCGAGCAGCTACCGCAACTGGTCTGGCGCTGGACCTCCACCTCGGCCAGGCCGGGGTCACCGGGGACAAGGCCCGCGGAGAGGGACAGAACGACCGCATGTTGTTCGATCATTGGGGGAAGCGCCTAGTTGAGCATGCGAATGGGTCACAGCGCCGGCCGCTGGCAGGCCGGTGGCTGACGGCGGCAGCCCGATCGGACGCCGGAACGGGGTACCAGAGTGGACATCGGGGGGTCGGCATGGCGGTCGCGGGATCAGGCCATCATCGGCGCGGTTTGATCCCAGCGAGGATGGCGGCGACGGTCACCGCCGGCACCTCGCCAACCACGGTGATGCGATGCCCCTTCAGACGGCGACCGGCGGCGTGTACCGCCCCCATTCTGGTCTCACCATCCAGACCTGGGCTGGCGGCGGGCTCGATATAGACCGAGACCGAGGCCAGGCCATCGCTGAGCAGCAGATGCTCCTGGGCACCCGCTGCCAGCCCGGTGGATCGGGATCGACCAGACTCGGGCTGGGTTGACTCGGCCTGCGCCGCGGCAGCCGGGTCGGACGACGGTTCCAAGCTGCGTGCCACGACCTCGAAGCCGGGGGGTAGGCCGCTGAACACCCAGTCGCTGACCGTCGCCGGGGCTTCTGCCAAGGCCACGGGAGGGCTGGTTGCAGCGCTGGCGTTCGGACTGCCACTGGTTTCGGCTTCAGTTCGGCCCGTGGTGGCTGCCGGGTCGGGGGCCGCGGCCGCACCGAACAGTCTGAGATCGGTGAACATCACCTGCTCGATGGGCTGCGCCGCAGTATCCATCAATTCGGTCTTCAGGGGCAGACTGGTCTCGCGATCCACATGAAATCGATAGCCGTAGCGGAAATCGTCGCGCGGGATGATGCCGATCACATCGGTCGTGCGTCCCGCGACCCGTGACTGACCGAGCGGATGCAATAGGTAATGCGGCTGAAGGCGCGCTGGATCGGCCGGCACACCGCGCTGCAGGCTACCGCTACCGTCGCTGCGCTGGACCTGGATCGCCCGCGCATCGGGCAGCACGCAGGTCACGCCACGCTGGGTACGGCTGAGGGCACGGATCGGCCCGCTCAGGGCGAGCACGCTCTCGCGGGACTCGCCGCCGTGAATACGATGGGCGATCCGCAGGCTGTTGAGCTGGCGATCGTGGAGATAGACCAGGGTGCCTTCGTACTCGACCTGTCGCAGGGCCGCCGCCATGCGCCGAAGTCGCTCGACCATCGCCTCGAAGGTCGTCGCCATCTCGGTGGCATCGAGTGGGCCGTTGGCGGGGCCTGCAGACGGGGCCGCGGCGACGCGAAAGGGTGGAGCTGCGATCACGACGGCGATGCACACCAGGCCCGGCCAGATCGATAGCGGTGCCCGCCGCCCTGGACGCACCCGCCCAGGATCACGACGACGGGAGTCAGCGGGCGCCGGCATGACCAACCACGGTCACGAAGGGGATTGGGCCGGTGAAGCTGGTCACGGCGGCCCGCTCGCGATGGTTGACCAGCAATTCGTTCAGGCGGGAGGCGACGGCGGGTTCGCCGACCTGCCAGTGGTCGGTCACCGGCACCGCCCGCCCGCCCTGGACACCGCTCTGGACCAGGCCGCCGAAGGTCTGCCAGGTAGCAGCCACCGCGGTCTCCGTTAGTACGTTGCCGGGCAAGTTCGGTCTTGCGAGCGGACCGTCCAGCCGCGGCCCGACCACGACTGCGAGCAGCACCAGCCCGGCCGCTAGCGCCACCCCAATGATCGGTGCGCTGGCGCCAGCGGCTGGCGGCTGCCGCCGGCGGGGTGGTCGCAATGGGGTGGGCTCGCGGGCGACGGCAGCCGCGACCCCAGCCGCAATCCCGCGCGCAGGCAAGATGACCGATTCCCCCCGTAAGACCTGACCAATCAACTGGTAGCGCTCCCAGCAAGCGCGCAGATGGGCATCATTGCTTGCCTCGTCGATGGCCCGGCGCGTCTCCAGCGGACCGCATTCGCCATCCATCAGCAGGGACAGGCGTTGTCGTTGCTCATCGGTCATAGCATTGGCCTGGTCGGGTTAGGGACATTCGCTCGGGTCCTCGGGCTCTGGTCACGGGGCTCGGTTCCTTGGTCTCGAACCTTGGGGCTGAGGCCGCGGGTCACGGGTGCGGGCGCTCATTAGCGGCGCGATCCCGGATCAGGGTTCCAACAGTGGCCGCAGCCGCTTGTCGATGGCCTCGCGGGCACGAAAGATGCGCGAGCGCACGGTGCCAATCGGACATTCCATCGCGGCTGCGATCTCCTCGTAGCTCATCCCCTCGAACTCCCGCAAGACGATCGCGGTGCGCAGATCAGGCGGGAGGGCGTCGAGGGCCTGCTGCACGGTTGCAGCGATCTCGTCGGTCAACAGTTCGCGCTCCGGGGTGGCGGTCTCGCGAAGGCGTGCGCCAACGTCTAGCTGCTCGGCCAATTCGGCGTCTACGTCATCGACCGGAGGGCGTCGGCCCGCAGCCACCAGATGGTTCTTCACCGTATTGATCGCGATGCGATAGAGCCAGGTATAGAAGGCCGATTCGCCACGAAAGCCGGGCAAGGCGCGGTAGGCCTTCAAGAAGGCCTCTTGGGTCACGTCCAGCACCTCTGCGCTGTTACGGATATAACGCCCGATCAGCCCCGCCACCTTTTGCTGGTACTTGAGCACCAACAGGTCGAAGGCACGCTTGTCGCCCTGCTGGGCGCGCTCAACCAGAATCTGATCCGCATCCCGGTCAGACACGGGCCGCCCCGACGACATGACGCGGGTCTTGTTCCGCTGGCATTGACAGTCACCTGACGAGGAAAGTTCTTACCGGCGGCATGGGCGGGACTGGTCGGCATCCCGACAGCCCACGCCGCCGCCTGATTTGTCCATGGTGCGGCCTGGACAATAGCTAGACAATACCGCGTATCTCCACGCCTGCCCGGGACCGGCCCCCGGCACACCCCCATAACTCCCGGTCACAAAAAGGGGCAACCGGATGACCAGCCAGACGGCCCGCGCGGGTTGGGGCCGGGCGCCAGGGCCGCGACTGCGGCCGACAGTAGCGCACACGGGCGACGCACGGGCACGGGTGCGGCATACTGCCGGCATCCGGCAGCGCCGTCATCTGCCTGTCACCCAGCGCGGGAATCACGTCATGACCAGCAGTCACCGTTTCGACGCAGTGATCATCGGCAGCGGCGCGGCCGGCCTCAGCCTCGCGCTGCGTTTGCAGGCAGACCTGAGCGTAGCCGTCGTCTCCAAACGGGAACTCGGCGAGGGCAACACCCAGTATGCCCAGGGCGGCATCTCCGCGGTGCTCAACGCTGCCGACTCGGTGGATGCCCATGTGCAGGATACCCTGAAGGCCGGCGCCGGGCTGTGCGAGGCCGACATCGTTCGGCTGGTGGTCGAGCGCGGCCCAGGCAATATCCACTGGCTACTGGCGGCCGGGGTCGAGTTCACCCGCGACGCTGCTGCGACCGACTCCAACGGCTATCACCTCACACGCGAAGGCGGCCACAGCCATCGCCGAGTCATACATGCCGCCGACGCCACCGGGCGCGCCGTCGCGCAAACCCTGGAGGCACAGGTGCGCGCCCGCCCCAATGTGGCATTGTTCGAACATCATACCGCCATCGACCTGATCACGGCGGCCAAACTGGGCGCAGCCGACAACCGCTGCCTGGGCGCCTACGTGCTCGACAGCCGCAGCGGCGAGGTGGCGAGCTTCCTCGCCCGCTTCGTCGTCATTGCCACCGGCGGGGCGAGCAAGGTCTATCTCTACACCAGCAATCCGGATGTGGCGACCGGCGACGGTATCGCCATGGCCTGGCGCGCCGGCTGCCGGGTCGCCAACATGGAATTCATGCAGTTCCATCCGACCTGCCTCTATCACCCACAGGCCAAGTCGTTCCTGGTCACCGAGGCCCTGCGTGGCGAGGGCGCGCGGCTGCTGCTGCCGGACGGCGACCGCTTCATGCCCCGCTTCGACCAGCGCGCCGAACTGGCCCCACGCGACGTCGTCGCCCGCGCCATCGACCACGAGATGAAACGGGTCGGCAGCAAATTCGTTCATCTGGACATCTCACACCGGCCGGCCGATTTCATCCGCACGCACTTCCCGACCATCCATGCCCGCTGCCTGGAACTCGGGATCGACATCACCCGCGAACCGATCCCGGTGGTCCCGGCCGCCCATTACACCTGTGGCGGGGTGCTCGTCGATGCCCGCGCCCGCACCGATCTGCCCGGCCTCTACGCCATCGGCGAGGCCGCCTACACCGGGCTGCACGGGGCCAATCGGATGGCCAGCAACTCCCTGCTGGAATGCCTGGTATTCGCGGAACTGGCCGCCGCCGATATCGATGCCCTGGCCGCCGCCTGGGCACCGCCGCCAGCAGTGCCGGACTGGGATGCAAGCCGCACCACCGAACCGGACGAGGAGGTGGTGATCTCGCACAACTGGGAGGAACTGCGCCGCTTCATGTGGGACTACGTCGGCATTGTGCGCAGCACCAAGCGCCTACAACGGGCCAAGCGACGCCTCGACCTGCTGCGCCAAGAGATCATTGAGAACTACAGCAACTTCCGCGTCGATGTGAACCTGCTGGAACTGCGCAACCTGGTGGAGGTGGCCGACCTCATCGTGCAGTCGGCACAGCGTCGGCGCGAGAGCCGGGGCCTGCACTACACGCTGGACTTCCCGTTCCAAGACGCGAACCAACTGGCCCCGACGGTGCTGATCCCGGACCGCTACCGCCCGCGCGGGCGGCGCTGGTCGGCCTGAGCCGGCGGGCCTGTGGTCCCACGGACGCGTCCGCTAAACAAACCCGCTTTCCAGGCACCCCAGCTCAAGTGACCGACGGCGGGGACGCGAGAATCCGCTGGATCACCAGGCCGGCCAGGGTCAAACCGAATAGGCCGGGTAGATAGCTGATGGTGCCATTGACCGCGCGCGGCCGCCCGCGACCACTCGGCTGCGGGGCCAGCGGCGGCCGGGGCGGCTCGTCGGACCAGACCGCCAGTACGCCGCGCCCATGACCGCGCCGGCGCAGACGCGCGCGGATTACTCGCGCCAGCGGACAGCCGGCGCTGTCCATCAGGTCGCCGGTCTGCAGGCAGCCAGGGTCGAGTCGGCCGCCGGCCCCCATGCTGCTGGCCACCGGGATACCGGCCGCCAGGGCCGCCGCCAGCAGCGCTACCTTGCTGTTGACGCTATCGATGGCATCGACGATCTGATCGAAGCCATCGGCGACCAGGGCCGGCATGTCCTCAGCGGCGAGGAAGCCGGTGCGGGCATCCACCGCGCAGTGCGGATTGATGTCGGCGATGCGCGCCTGTATCACCGCCGTCTTGGGTCGGCCGACGGTGCTGTGCAGGGCCGCGAGCTGGCGGTTGAGATTGGAGGGGGCAACCAGGTCGCCATCGACGATGGTGAGGGAACCAACGCCGGCCCGCGCCAGGGCCTCGGCGGCATGGCCGCCGACCCCGCCCAGCCCTACCAGTAGCACCCGCGCCCGCTGCAGGCGGGCGATACCGGTCGCACCGACGAGGATGCCGGTCCGCGCCCACAGCGCCTCCTCGGTGTCGGTCATTGCGAGCCCGGCCGCCGGTGCGGGTGGGACAGAGGTGCCCCCCGAATCGCGGCGTTCAGTTCCAGCCCGCCAGTTGGTCGAGGCAGGCTGTCGTCATCGCCCGCGCCCGCTCGCTGCTGGCGGCCTCGGTATAGATGCGCAATTCCGGGGCATTGCCCGACGGGCGCAGGTGGACGATCTCGCCGCTGGCAAACCCGATGCGCAGCCCGTCGGTGCGATCCAGGCTGACGACGCTGCCAAAGCTGGCGCCGAAGGCTTGGTTCAGGGCAGCACGGTCGTCCTCGTCGTCGCCGCTGCTGAAAGTCGCCAGTAGCCGCTCGCTGCGAGCGGCGGCGAAGTTGCGGATGCGGTCGCTGTGGGTGTAGCGAGCCGGCAATTCCGTGCCGAGCACCGACAGCGGCCGGCCGGCGGCACGGGCAGCACCGAGCAGGCTGACCGCGACCAGCACAGCATCGCGCGTCGGCAGGGCCGGCAACACGCGGCCGTCGCGCTCGATGGGGGTCTGGGTCAGAAAGCCGCCGTTGGCCTCGTAGCCGACGATCGGCGCCAGCCCGAGTGCGCTCGCGGCCTGCATGCCAGCGATCACGTAGGGCGAACCGATACGGGTGCGCACCACCTGCTGGAACCAGCCGCAGGCCTCCACAGCGGTATTGGAACTGACCGGCGTCACCACGACGCGGGCGCCCAGGGCGCGCGCGCAGAGGATGCCGACCACGTCGCCGCGCAACCAGGTGCCCTGTTCGTCGCCGATCAGCGGCCGGTCCCCATCGCCATCGGTCGAGACCAGGGCATCGAAGCGCCCGGTGGCGGCCCAGCCGCGGGCCAGGGTCATGTCCTCGGAGCGGATTGCCTCAGTATCGACCGGAATGAACTGCTTCGCGGGCGCCAAGCGCTCGACCGCGGCGCCCAAGCCAACGAGTATTTCATAGAGGGCAGCACTGGCAACGCTGGAATGTTGGTAGAGGCCAACCCGCAGACCGGCCAACCAGTCGGGCCGGAAGAACGCCAGGTAGCGCTCGACATAGGCCCGGTAGGCGGCCGGGTCCGGTGCTGGCAGGGCCACGGGGGCTGGCTGCAGGGCACCATCCGCGTCGAAGCGCGCCGCTGGCAGAGCGACCTCCTGGGCGCGGATCAGGGCCTCGTCGTGCTTGAGGATCTCGCCGCTGGGCAGGTTGAATTTGATACCGTTGCGGTCATCCGGGATGTGGCTGCCGGTAATCATCAGGGTGGCCATGACCTGCTGCAGACCATAATTGGCCAGCGCCGGGGTTGGAATCGTCCCGTAATAGCAAGGCTGGCAGCCAGCAGCGCGCACCGCCTCGGCGCAGGCAGCGAGGATCCGCGGGCTGCTCGGGCGTAGGTCCGCGGCCAGGCCGACGGCTGCGCCAGCGCCGAGACGCCCATCGGCCAGCAAGGCCTTGAGGAAGCCCTGGGTGTAGGCGTAGCAGACGCGGTCGGTCATCGCGGTCACCAGGCCACGAGCGCCACTGGTCCCGAAACTCACCCCGCTGGCCGTCATTAGATCGCCGATGAGCATACTGACTCCGTCAAGCAACAAACCCGTACCAACCCGGGTATCGACAACAAGCACAAGCCAAGCCGCACTCCAGTAGTGCCAGTCCATCCAGCCACGGTCGCCGGAGCCAAAGCCGCCTATCGACACCCCATCATAGTCCAGGACCCCGACTGGCGCTCAATCAGGCGCCCGTCGCCGGCCGCTCCCAGCAAACCCCAGGCTCAACCCCAGGTTTAACCGAGGTAGACCACGCAAGGTATGACGCCATCCATCCTGCTGGTGGACGACATCCCGTCCAACCTACGTATCCTCTACGAGAGCCTCAACGGGCGCGACTATCGCCTGCTCATCGCCAATGGCGGCGCCCAGGCCCTGGAGATCGCCCGCCGATCACACCCCGATCTGATGCTCCTCGATGTGATGATGCCGGACCTGGACGGCTTCGACGTATGCCGCCAGCTCAAGGCCGATCCGGCCACCGCGACGATCGGCGTGATCTTCCTGTCAGCCCGCGATGCGGCCGCCGACAAGGTGCGTGGGCTGGCCCTGGGCGGGGTGGACTATGTCACCAAGCCGTTCCATCCCGAGGAGATAGCGGCGCGGGTGGCCATCCATTGCACCATCCTGCGAATGGATCGGGAGCTGGCCAGTCGCAACCGGCAGTTGGAGCTAGTGCGCGACCGCATCCTTAGCTCGATGACCGAGGGGGTGGTCGGCCTCGACGCCGGGGGTCAGGTCGAGTTCGCCAATCCGGCCGCCACTGCGCTGCTGGGGGCCGCCATGCTGGACCTGCCGCTGGCGGCCTGGCAGCCGCCAGACCTGTCAGAAACGGTGGGTCGGGTGCTGGGCGGGCAGGACCAGTTCACCGTCGCTGAACTCGATCTGGCCGCAACCGGCACCGCCCCGCTGCCGGTGGAACTGCGCGTTGCCGCCATCAATGCGCGGCCCCTACCCGCACCGGCGTCCCCCCGCCCCCCCGCTGACCCGGCCGGCCAGCCGCATCCGGGCGGCGGCGATGATCCGGCAGACGCGCCCGGTGCCGGCGGAGCGGTGTTGGTGGTGCGCGATCTGCGCGAGCGCCAGCGGGTGGCAGCCGCCTTGGCCGAGACCAACAACGCGTTGCGCCAGTCCCATCGCGAGCTGAAGGTGGCGCAGATGCAGTTGATCCAAGCGGCCAAGCTGGAGACCGTCGGACAGTTGGCCGCCGGCGTGGCGCATGAGGTCAAGAACCCGCTGGCAGTCATCCAGCTCGGGATGGACTTCCTCGAACAGACCCTGACCCTGGATCAGACCAGCGCCACGGTCTTCGCCGATATGCAACAGGCCCTGTTGCGCGCCGATACCGTGGTACGCGGACTGCTCGACTTTTCCCGCGAGCGCGGCCTCGATCTGACCCCGGACTCGCTCAACCGCCTGATCAATGTGAGCCTGCAGCTGGTGCGCCATGAACTGGTGCAGCGCAATATCAAGGTGATCACCGAGCTGGCCTCAGCGCTGCCGGAGCAGCCCTTCGATGCCGATAAGATGCAGCAGGTCCTGCTCAACCTGTTCATGAATGCGATGCACGCGATGGAGCGCGACGGCACCCTGCGCATCGCCACCGGCCTGCACCGGTTACGCGACGAGGAACTGGGACCGCAGGCGCGCGCGGCCGGCTTCCTCGGCGGCGATCTGGCCCTGCGGCTGCTGATCGAGGACAGCGGTCCCGGCATTGCCGCCGATCACCTCGACCGGCTGTTCGATCCCTACTTCAGCACCAAGCCGATGGGTGAGGGCACCGGTCTGGGATTGTCGGTCACACGCAACATCGTTAACCTTCATCGCGGCAGTATCGACATCGGCAACCGCGACAGCGGGCGCGGCGCCCGGGTCGTGTTGCTGTTCCATGCCGATGCCGCCCCGCTGCCGCCCACTCGGGATGGTGCAACATCGATCGCCGCCGCGGTGGCTGGCGAGCCAGCCCCGGCGACTGCGCAGTCCGTGTCGAGCCCCCCAACCGAGGTCCCCCGTGGAGAAGAAACGCATCCTGCTGGTGGATGACGAAC
Organism: Chromatiaceae bacterium; assembly: GCA_007693535.1. Lineage (GTDB taxonomy): Bacteria > Pseudomonadota > Gammaproteobacteria > Chromatiales > Chromatiaceae > Lamprobacter. The sequence continues at coordinate 13,656 of REDK01000063.1, read as the reverse complement.
CGGCCCTGACGCGCATGCTGCGGCTCAATCTGGAGCAGACCGGCCGGTTCGAGGTCCGCGAGGAGAACCAGAGCACCCGCGCCCTGGCCACCGCCCGCGAGTTCCGTCCGGACCTGATCTTTCTGGACGTGATGATGCCCGGCATGGATGGCGATGAGATCGCCGAGCACCTAGAGCAGGACCCGCGCCTATGCCAAGTCAAATACGTCTTTCTCACCGCCATCGTTACCAAGCGCGAGACCGGCCGCGGCACCGCCGAAATCTCCGGCCAGACCTTCTTGGCCAAGCCGGTCCGGCGCGAGGAACTGCTTCAGGTGGTCGATGACCTGCTCGGGTTATGAGGCCAGCGCCGCGCGCCACGGGCCTGACCCGCTGCGCCCCGCTTGACACAGCCCTTCGGTCCGGACAGCGCGCGTTTTTTTGCCCCCGCAACCGTGTTAAGGTCATTGGTGTCGTCGGTCTCGCGCCGCGCGCGGGTGCCGACGGCACCCGTCCACCTCCCGGCAGCAGGCGAGCTACATACCGCCGTGCGCAACACACCACTGCAACGTCATCTCGTACAGGAGCAGTCCGAATGATCCCAAGACACCCCATCGTCGCCTTTGCATCCGCCGCGGTGCTGAGTCTGGCCCTGGGCCAGGCCTTGGCCGAAGAGACCGCCGCACCGGCCGAAGCGGCCGCCGAACCGGCGGCAGCACCCGCGGCACCAGCCGACCCGCTGCGCACCGAGATGGAGCGCCGCTTCGCCGAGGCACTCGCCGAGCGCAACGCCCGCTACGCCGAACTGCGTGCCCGTGCCACCGAGGTGGGCCTGGAACTGCCGGAACTGCCGCCGTGGGAACAGCCCGGCTGGACCCCACCGGAGCCGCCACCGCTGCAGCGCCCGAGCACCCCGGAGGAATGGCAGGCGCTGCGGCAGCAGCGCTGGGAGGCCATGCGTGCCCGCGCCGCCGAGCAGGGTTACGAAATGCCGGAGACGCCGCCGTGGGAGCTGGCCGCGCAGCGCCGCCAGGAACTGCTGGAGCGCTACAATGCCTACCGCGACATCATCGAGGCGATGACCGACGAGCAAAAGGAGGCGATCGCCGCCCTGTTCGGCAACTGCGGCCAGCGCATGGGCTGGGGACCGCGCGGCCAGCGGCCCCGACCACATCACGGTTGGGGCATGGGACCTGACGCCTGGTCGCGGCCAGAGATGCCTGACATGCCCGAGATGCCCCCGATGCCAGGGATGATGGACATGCCAGAGTTGCCGCCCATGTCCATGCCGACGCCGCCGGCGGCACCCGAGGCACCTGCCAACTGACCAGCAGAGGCCAACTGACCAACAGAGGCACCCCGTCCGCCTGAGACCGGTCAATCGTGAGATCGGTCAACCCTGGGTGGCCGACTGAGACCGGCTAACCGAGGCCTTGCAGCCACGGCTAGCCCGCCTGTCGTCTACCAACCGGGATCAGGCGGACGGCAAGGGGCGGTACCGCCGCCGGTCATCACCCGCAGCGGACCGCCCCGGGCTGCTCGCCGGGAGCGCCGACCGCCGCTGCCTCCGTTGCCAGCGCTCTCTCCCCTGCCCCACCGCGGTCCGCTAGCCCAATGCCAGCCCCGGAGGCCCAGTGAAGATTGGTATCAATTTGATTCGCAACCTGCTCGCCGCTATCGGCCTGCTCGCGCTGGTCGCCCTGCTGGTCGGCGCCATCATGATTGGCCCGCGCCTGGCCGGCTTCGATCCGGGCTTCGTGGATGCCTATGCGGAATTCGCCGACAAACTGCTCAGCAGCGGTGATCCGGGCGTGGCGATGATGTGGGAGGTTCCGGTGCAGGAGGGGCTCACGGTCGATGAAGTGATCGAGTCGATGAGGAGCCTCGCCACCACCCACAACCTGCTCTATGTCGGCGAATCCCCCTTCTACCGCCAGATCGAGGCCATCACCGGCGAGGACTATCGCTACGTTAATTTTCTATCCTTCTGTGATGCCAGGGTCGGCCGGATGATGCTCGAATACCGCGATCACTACAGCGGCTTCATGCCCTGCCGGATCGCCCTGGTCGAGGATCGCGCGGGCCACCTGCGGCTCTATTCGATGAACCTGGACCTGATGATCCATGGCGGCAAGCGATTGCCACCGGACCTCAAGGCCGAGGCGACCCGGGTGCGCGACACCATCCTGAAGATCATGGAGGGCGCCGCCGTCGGCGAGTTCTAGACTCGGCGCCGCGGCCATCCCGCTAGCGCATCGGAGATCTTCGCCAGGACAGCCGCGGCAACGCCAACATGCATCCAGACTTTCAGCGGGCACATTTCCTGACGGCGGCGGCGGCCCTGGCCGGTACACCGCCGGACCAGGGCCGGGAGGTCGCCTTCGCCGGGCGCTCCAATGCCGGCAAGTCCAGTGCGCTCAATGCCCTCTGTCATCAGCACGGGCTAGCCCGCACCAGCAAGACCCCGGGCCGGACGCAGCAACTGGTGTTTTTCGAGATCGATGCCGAACGCCGGCTGGTAGACCTGCCCGGCTACGGGTTCGCACGCGTCTCGGTAGCCGTGAAACAGGGCTGGCAGCGGCTGATGTCGCACTACCTAGCCCGACGTCAATCCCTGCGCGGACTGGTCATCGTGATGGACATCCGCCATCCGCTGGGCGAGTCGGATCGTCAGATGCTCACCTGGGGCACTGCAGCTGAACTACCGATGCTGCTTTTGCTGACCAAGGCGGACAAGCTCGGGCGCGGGGCCATCCGCCAGACCGAGGCTCAGGTACGCCGTGCCGTCGGTGCCGGGCCGATCGTCGTGCATGCCTTCTCGGCGACCAGCCGTCTGGGGCTAGAGCAGGTGCAGGGGCATATCGCCAGCTGGTTAGGCCTGGCTGGCGCACCCGTCGCCAGCAAGCCTGTGCAGAATATGACCCGAGACCCGCCCCGGAGATAACCGACCGTCGGCAGCGAAGACCACCGGGTCCGCGATGGGCGTCAGGACCGCCCGACGTCACTCCCGGCCTCACTCCCGGCAGGTACCGATGCTTCTTCGCGCCGCCAGTGGCCAGAGCGCCCACCGCGCTTCTCCAGCAGGCGCACCGCGTCGATGACCATGCTGCGGTCGACCGCCTTGCACATATCGTAAACAGTCAACAGCCCCAGCTGCACCGCGCACAGCGCCTCCATCTCCACCCCGGTTCGGCCTTGGGTCTCCACGATGGCACGGCACTCCAGCACCGATTCGCTCAGCGGCGTAAAGGCCACCTCGACATGGGTCAGCGCCAATGGATGACAGAGCGGAATCAGGTCGGCAGTGCGCTTGGCGGCCATGATCGCGGCGATGCGGGCGATGCCGAGCACATCGCCCTTGGCATGACTGCCGGCGCGGATCATCGCCAGGGTCGGCGGCTGCATGGCGATCTGCCCGGCCGCGATGGCCTGGCGGCTGGTAGCGGCCTTCGCCCCTACGTCCACCATGTGCACATCGCCCGCGGCGTTGAAGTGGGTCAATTTGGCCATGGTGGCATTCGGATTGGTTTGCGGGGCTGGAAACCCGGCTGGGGACGCGGCAGAGGCGGAATCAGAACTCGGAGACGACCTTATCGTAGAAGGCAAGAAAATCGTCCGGGGTGGGACCCTCACGCCATTCGATGGCGGCCCGCGGATGCTGATTGAGTTGGCCGGTGATGTTGTACGGGATCATCGGCCCCCATTCGATCTGCTGGCGTAGCGGCAAGATATGATGCTGGATCGCCTCGATAATGGGGCGGACATCGAACTTGGGATTGCGCAGGAACCCGAGCAGCAGTTCGGTATGACAATTACCGGCACCGCGACCAAAACCGAAAATGGTCGCATCCACGCGATTGCAACCGAGGATGATGGCCTCGATGGTATTCGCAAAGGCCAGTTGCAGATTATTATGCGCATGGATGCCGACCTCCTTGCCGGTACCGGCCAGGGCGGCGGCATATTTGTGATAGAGGCGGTCGATCTGCTCGCGGTAGAGATGGCCGAAGCTGTCGACGATGACCATGGTGCTCGCCGGGGTATCGGCAATCGCCTCTAGCACGGTGTCGATCTCGGTCTCAGTGATGTTGGAGATGGCCATCAGGTTGGCGGTGGTCTCGTAGCCGAGTTCCGCGGCGTGGCGGATCATAGCCACCGCCTCGGAGACCTGATGCGCATAGAAGGCGACACGGATCATGCTCAGCGGGCTCTCGGCCGCCGGTACGATGTCCAGCTCCCAGTCGCTTTTGCCAGCATCGGCCATGGCCGCCAGCCGCATCCCTGTGACGACATCGTCGTGGTCGCCCACCACCCGCTGCAGATCGGCCTCGTCGCAGTGGCGCCAGGGGCCGAACCGGTCGACCGGGAAGGTCTTCTTCGAGTTTTTGTAGCCGATCTCCATGTAATCGATGCCAGCACTGACGCAGGCATCATAGACGGCGCGGACGAAACGGTCGTCGAAGCGATGGGCATTCACCAGCCCGCCGTCGCGGATCGTGCAGTCGAGCACCTTGAGTTCGGGCCGGAAGGTGATCCATGGGGCCTTATCAGACATATCATTCTCCGCGCTGATGATAGACCGGGCATTGTCGCGGGCCCGGACCGACCGCTACATTGCCGTCGATCAGCAAACCCAACCCTTTTGCCCAACCCGTTACCCAACCCCAGTCCCCGCGCTCGCCCCACACTCCGGCGTCCGTTGCCCGATCCCCGCCGGACCCCGGCACCAAGCGCATCCGACTCCAGCCCAGATGAACCAAGCCGTTCCCCCGCAGTCCATGAGTGTCACTACCCCGACCCTGCCCGCGGCCCTCGCCGCCCCGCGCGGCGAACTCGTTACTCGCCGTGGAGCGCGGATGGTCTATTACGCCGCGACCGCGGCACCGGGGCGGCCACTGCTGCTGATTCACAGTATCAACGCGGCCCCAAGCAGCTACGAGGTCAAGCCCCTGTTCGAGCGCTACCGAGACGAGCGCCCGGTCTATAGCCTGGACCTGCCCGGTTTCGGCCTGTCCGACCGCGCCCAGCGCGTCTACAGCGCCGACCTGTTCGCCGAGGCCATCGTCGATTGCCTCGCCACGCTGCCCGGCGCGCCAGCGGATGTCATCGCGCTCTCGCTCAGCGCCGAGTTTGCCGCCCGCGCCAACCTGGCACGCCCAGAACTGGTCCGCTCCCTGGCCCTGATCTCACCGACCGGGTTTGGCGCCCGCCCACTGCCATCGGCACGCATCGGCCGCGGCATGCACCGGCTGCTTCGTCTGCCCGGTCTCGGCAGCGGTCTGTTCCGACTGCTCGCCTCCCGCCGCAGCATCCGCTACTTCCTCGACCGCTCCTTCACTGGCAGCGCTCCGGACGACCTGGTGGACTATGCCTGGGAGACCGCGAGGCAACCCGGTGCCTGGCATGCACCGCTGGCGTTTCTCTCGATGCAACTGTTCACCCCGGATGCCATCGAGACCCTCTATAGGCACCTGACCGAACTGCCAGTGCTGGCCATCGCCGACCGCGACCCCTACATCGATTTCGATCGCTTGCCGGCGTTTGCCGCCACCCGTGCTAACTGGCTTTATCAGCGCTTGGCGCCGCACCTGGGCCTGCCGCATTGGGAACGCCCGACAGAGACCTGCACCGCGCTGGAGCAATTCTGGGCGACCGCGGACTGAAGCCAGCACTGGACCGACCAACAACCGTCCGTCCTCCGCCGGCAGCTGCCGCACCCCCGCCTCAGTTGTCCCACATCACGTTCTTGCGCTCGCGCGCGGCGGCAGTCAACAGTTCGATCAGCGGCAGCGCACGGCGACCGAGGCTGACACTTTCCACCTCGTCGTCGTCATCGAAATCGTGCCGGCGGGGGTTGAGGGGTGCCTCCGGGTTGGCCGAGACTGCCGCCCTGAGGCGCTCCAGGGCCTCGGGCACATCCTCTGCGAGGATGGCACCGGGCACAGTGCCGCTGTGCCCCATCATTTTGATCAGGGCCTTGCCCACATCACCGAACATGGTGATGTTGGCATAGGCCGGCGTAGTAAAGGTGATCAGCATGGAAATGCTCCCGATCTTCTCTGTGGTTCGCGCGGGGCCGGCGGCCGGCCCCGGTTCCTCGCCCAGGTATGGTGCCGACGATAGTGCCCAACTGGGCCCACGACATCAACTGCCGCTAATATTAGCTGACTCTTAATTTATCCCGTTCGCATCCTCGGCAGGATGGGGTGCGCGCCTGGCACCGACGTTGACGGCCGCTTGCATCGGGTGCCGCCAATGCCCAGATATCGACATCGACCGGACAAAGCCGCGTCAAATCATTTCAAAACATCGACAGCGCCGATTCCGGCCCGGATCTCCTCATGTACCAGATGCCTTCGGCCCGGGGTCAGACTGATCCCCTCGACGCGCCTGCTTGCACGCCCGCCCGCATGACCTGCTGCACCCAGCTCGGGTCGGCGAACGTGCTCACCGCTACTGGCGGCGGCCTCCTCGCCCTGCCCGTGGTCTGGCGTCGCTGGCTGTTTCTGGCCCTGGTCATTGGTACCGTCCTCGTGGCGATGACGTTCCTGTTGTGGACCCTGTCCGGCAACGGCCTTGGCTGGCTCGACGGCCTACTCGCACTGGGCTTCCTGCTCACCCTGCCTTGGACCGCGATCGGCTTCTGGAATGCACTGATTGGATTACTGATCATGCGTCGCAGCGCCGATCCCGCGTGCGCGGTCTGTCCGCCCCTGGCAGTGCCCGCCCCAGATGCGACGATCACCAGCAGTACAGCCCTGCTCTGCTGCATCCGCAATGAGGATGCGCAGCAGGTGGCACGAAATCTGGATTTGATGATCGGGGAATTGACCGCCGCCGGGGTGGGCGAGCGATTCCATCTCTATGTGCTGAGCGACTCCACCCAGCCCGAGCACATCGCCGCAGAGAAGGCCGCAATGTGCCAACTCGCGGTGCGCTGGCAGCACGCGTTACCACTCACCTATCGGCGCCGGACCGACAATGCCGGCTTCAAGGCGGGCAACATCCGCGCCTTCTGCGCACGCTGGGGACACGCACACGACTTCGCCCTGGTGCTCGATGCCGATAGCCTGATGTCGGCGACCACCATCCTGCAACTGGTCCGCTGCATGCAGGCCAACCCGGATCTGGGCATCCTGCAGACCCTGATGGCGGGTCTGCCCAGTACCAGCGCCTTTGCCCGTCCGTTTCAGTTTGGCATGCGACTGGGGATGCGCAGCTACAGCATCGGCAGTGCCTGGTGGCAGGCCGATGCCGGCCCCTACTGGGGCCACAATGCCCTGCTGCGCATCGCCCCCTTCCGCGACCACTGCGAACTGCCGCAGCTGCCCGGCCAGGGCCCGCTGAGCGGTTGGGTCCTGAGCCACGACCAGGTCGAGGCGGCCCTGATGCGTCGCGCCGGCTACGAGGTGCGGGTGGCACCAATCACCACCGGGAGCTGGGAGGAGACCCCGCCCACCCTGCTTGAGTTTATTCGACGCGACCTGCGGTGGTGCCAGGGCAACATGCAGTATCTGCGGCTGTTGCAGCTGCCGGGGCTGCACCCGGTCAGCCAGGTCCAGCTGTTGCTGGCGATCCTGATGTTCATCGCCTCCCCAGCCTGGGTCGCGGTGATGCTCATCGGCATCCTGCGGGTTGGGCTCGACGAGCCGGGGCCGGTCTATCTGCCTGGTCCAGGGTTGGCCCTGTTCCTGCTCGTGATGCTGATGATCTTCGCCCCCAAGCTGGCCACCCTGATCGACACCCTCGCCCAACCGGCGGCACGGCGGCAGTACGGCGGCAGCCTGCGCCTGCTCGCCGGCAGCCTGACCGAGGTGGTCTTCTCCACCCTACTGGCACCGGTGATGGCGATTGCCCACAGCTTATTCCTGGCCGGCCTGCCGTTCGGACGAGCAGTGACCTGGTCGGCACAGCGACGCGATGCCCATGGCATTCGTCTGGGCCCGGCCCTGGCTCGGCTGTGGCCTCAGACCCTGGTCGGCGTTGGCGCCTTCGCCTGGATGGCCCATTTCGGGCTCGGTAGCGCGCCATTGTTCTCGCCTTTCTTCGTCGGCGCCCTGCTCGCCGTCCCCCTGGCAGTCGTCACGGCCGCGCCGGGGCTCGGCCGCCTGGTGCGCCGAAGCGGCATCTGGCGCACCCCCGACGAGACCGCCCCGGCACCCATCGTCGCCGCCCTGAGCGGGCCGGGGGCAGCGACGTCGCCGCGCCCGGTGCGGCCGCAGCCGGTGTTGACGCCCGCCGCGGCCCGCGCCAGCGGCTGAGACCGCAGCGAGTCACCACGACCTGCTGCCAATCACAAGTGCGCCAGCGGCTGCGCCAACTGCGCGGGATCGCCCGCTCCCTGGCGATCTATTACCGACCCGGCCGGCGCGCCGCGCTCGACCGCATGCATGCCCGCTTCGTCGGCGCTGGCGGACTCGCCTTCGACATCGGTGCCCATGTCGGCGACCGCATCGCCAGCCTGCGCCGGCTCGGGGCGCGGGTGGTCGCCTGCGAGCCCCAGCCGGCACTGGCCGGCACCCTGCGCCTGCTCTACGGCCGTGACCCCGCGGTCACCATCGAGGCGGTCGCGGTCGGTGCCACCAACGGGCAGGTGCCGCTTTATCTGAACATCGCTAACCCCACCGTCAGCACGGCATCGCCCGACTTCATCGCCGCCGCCGATGGCGCTCCAGGCTGGGCCGGACAGCGCTGGGAGCGGCGCATCCTGGTGCCACAGCTGCGGCTGGACGATCTCATTGCCCGCCATGGCCGCCCGGACTTCTGCAAGATCGATGTCGAGGGGTTCGAGGCGCAGGTCCTGCGCGGCCTGACACAACCGTTGCCGGCCCTCTCCTTCGAGTTCACGACCATCCAGCGGGCGGTCGCCCTGGCCGCCCTGGCAGAATTGGAGCGGCTCGGAACCTGGCGTTACAACGCGGCGCTCGGCGAGAGCCAATGCCTGGCACATCGGGACTGGCTCGATGCCGATCGGCTGCGCGCCTGGCTGCTAGCACTGCCGGCGCGAGCCAACTCCGGGGACATCTACGCCTGCATCAATCCCTGACCCGCACCCGTGATGCCCGCCTGGCCGGCTGTGGCCGCAGCCCGCCGCGGGACCGCTGGCCCTCGCCTTACAGGTTCGCCACCCCCGGCTCGCCCTTGAACGGCCCGACAATCTCATCGGTGACCCAGCCGCCGTAATAGCCGCCCCCCTGGGGGCGCACCAGTTCGCCATCCACCAGGCAGCGCAGCAGCGACGGATAGCAGGCATACCAGCCGGCAATCGAGGCCGCCTCGGGATAGGTCTCCGGATAGCACCAGACGGCGTTCTCGACGCGCCCGGCGCTACCCTCGACATGGAAATAGACCGCCTGTCCCTTCCATTCGCAGTGGGTGCGCCGCGCTGAGGGGATCAGCAGACTCGGCTCGACCGCGGCCGGCGGCAGATAGAAGCCGGGCGGGCCGCCGGTCTCGCAGACCCGGATGGCCTCGTCGCTGCTGGCCAGTTGCCGGGTGCCGGCCCAGACCTCGATGTGCCGGTGGGTGGGCCGATAGGCGGGGGGACGCGGATAGTCCCAGACCGATTCCTGGCCGGGTCCGGGTCGGCGCGCGAACGGCGGCCGCTGCTGACCGCGATAGGTCCAGGTGGCCCGGGCGCGGGCCAGGTCGCGGGGATCGTTACTCATACTGGGGCTCCGGATGAGGGTGGCGACGGGCTAAGTGCCGGCCCGCGGCACCCTGCGGTACACTGCGCACCGCCCGCCCCGGGCCGTCGCCGCGGATGCGGCGCTGTCTCCAACCAATGCCCCCGGCCGCCGCGCTTTCAACCCGGTACCCGACCATGGCGACCAGCCTGCTCGTGCTGCTCGACGACCTCGCCAGCGCCCTCGACGATGTGGCGCTGCTGACCAAGCTGGCGGCACGCAAGACCGCCGGCGTGCTTGGCGATGACCTGGCCGTCAATGCCGAACAGGTGACCGGGCTCGCGGCCACCCGCGAGCTGCCGGTGGTCTGGGCGGTGTTCAAGGGCTCGCTGCTCAACAAGCTGATCCTGGTGCCGGCCGCCCTGCTGCTGAGCCTGCTTGCGCCCTGGGCGATCAACCCGGTACTGATGGCCGGCGGCCTGTATCTGTGCTTCGAGGGGGCGGAGAAGCTGGTGCACGCCTATCGGCGCCACCGCAGCGGCGGCCCGCACGCCATGCCGGAGTCCAGCCCGCACGCCCCCACGAACGGCGACCTCGCGGCGCTGGAACAGGCGCGCATCCGCGGGGCCATCCGGACCGATTTCGTCCTCTCGGCCGAGATCGTCGTGATCACCCTGGGCAGCGTGGCCGGGGTCGCTTTCCCGACCCAGATCCTGGTGCTGGCTATCGTGGCCCTACTCATGACCGTCGGGGTCTACGGCCTGGTGGCCGGGATCGTCAAGCTGGATGACCTCGGACTAGCCCTGAGCCGGCTGCCCGGCGACCAGGCCGCGCCGTGGCGCTGGCTGGGCCGCCGCCTGGTCGGTGCCGCGCCGGTGCTGATGCGGGGCCTGGCGGTGCTGGGGACGCTGGCGATGTTCCTGGTCGGCGGCGGCATCCTCGCCCATGGGCTGCCGGGTCTGGAGCATGGTCTGGGCTGGCTGATCGGGCTGCTGCCGGGCTTCCCCGGCGGGGCGCTGCTGCCGACCCTGTTCGGCCATGCCCTGATCGGTGTACTGGCCGGGCTGCTGGCCCTGGCCACGGTGCACTGGTGGCACCGTCGCCAGCCGGCGTCCCATTGATCCCGGTCACGGCCGATGCCCTTACCTGCCGCATGGCGCCCGGGCTGGCGTGCTTGCCTGATCGCCGCGCGCTTCCTGACCCGGGCGCCACTGCCGGACCCCGGTCCCCTGGCGGCTACCGAGCCCGGGCGCGCAGCCCTCTGCTATCCCTGGATCGGTCTGCTACTCGGGTTACTGCTGGCAACGCTGGCGCTGGCCCTAGGCGGGCTAGCGACGGGACCGGCGACGCCGGCACTGGCAGCCCTGCTGCTGGGGCTGTGGGTCTGGGGCACCGGCGCCCTGCACCTGGACGGCCTGGCCGATTGCGCCGATGCTTGGGTCGGAGGACTGGAGAGCCGCGAGCGAACCTTTCAGATCCTCGCGGATCCCCATGTCGGCGCGATGGGCGTGGTAGCCCTGGTGCTGGCCTTGCTGATCAAGTTGGCAGCGCTGCTGGCGCTGTTCGGCAGTGCACCGACTACCCGACCACCGGTGGCCCTGGTGCTGATCTGGGTGCCCGCGCTGGCCCGGGCCCAATTGCTGCTGCTGGCGCTGACCACGCCCGCCGCCCGCGCCACCGGGATGGGCGCCGCGCTGCGCCAGACCCTGCCGCGGCAGCGCGCCTGGTGGACGCTGGCCTTGCTGTGGGGCCTGGCGCTGGCGCTTTTGGGCGCGGCCGGGCTGCTGGCCGGCGCATTGGCGCTGACGGTGCTGCTGACCTGGCGTCGGAGCATGCTCGTGCGCCTGGGCGGCTTCACCGGCGATACGGCCGGTGCCCTGGTGGAGCTGACCGAACTGGCATTGCTGCTGGGGCTGGCGCTGGCAATCGCCGGTGGCTGATGCCGGCCGCGACGTCTGAGCAAGTCGCGGGCGCCAGGGTTTGGGCCGGGTTGAGGCCGGGTTGAGGCCGGGTTGAGGCCGGGGCGAGGATGCTGGGGCGGGGATACCGGGGCAGGCACAGAATCAGCCAACGGTGAAACGTGCGATGCACACGCAGCGGTCAACCGGTGCCCTCTGGATGATCGCCAGGCGAAAACCAGGCCAAAAAAAAACCCGGCGACTGCGCGTCGTCGGGTTCGCGAGCGTTATGGGCCGAGATGCCGCTTGCCGACAATCCCCCCGTTCGGGGGTCCGGCATCGAAGGTCCGGGCTTTGGGGGCCGGCCAGTGCGGGCCGCTGTCGGGGCCGCCGCGGGTGCCAGGAAGGCCTGGACCGACGGCCGCTCAGCGTTGCTTCAGGGTACTGTCCCGGCCTTTTTTTTCAGACGCCTGCTCTCTCCTCCAAATTTTTCACGGCCGGACTTGACGGCCGGGGCTCACGATGGGCCGAGTGGCTGCCGATGTCAGGCTCGCGGCTCGGCCAGCAGACCGATTTCCACTAGCTTCGGGAACAGCACCTGCTCTTCCCGATCGATGCGGTAGGAGAGCATGTCGAAGATCTCGCGGGTCTCCTCCAGAAACTCATCGGTGAAGTTGAAGTCGCAGTCGCGCAGCCACCGCTTGTGATATTCCTCGAAGGTTCGGCGCAGTGGCTTCTCGCCACTGATGAAGCCCCAGGCGATGGATTTCACCTTAGGGTCCTCGTGGATCAGCAGATTTGGGTAGAGTTGCCGGTCCTCCTCGGCAAGATGGGTCTTGACCTTTTGGGCCAGCTCGCACATCAACTGGTACGCAGTCTTTGCGTTGGGCCGGATGCGCAGCTGATCGAGGGTCATCAGCGAACGCAGATCGTCGATCATCTGCCGCAGCTCGGCGTGACTGCTCACGTAACCACCAAGCGTTTGCATACACCATCCTCCTCGTCTTTATAAACGCGACCCCGGGCAGGTAGACCGGCTTTGCCGGCGCTAGCGGCCTGATACCGGCATCGGACTCGGGGGGCAGACAGGCGAGTAGGGAGCCATCGAATGCCGGTCGGGGCAAGCCGGTATCGAAGCTGATGCCAGCATTCGGCCGCCGCCTCCCGTTCGATTGGATCCCGCACGCCGGGCTCTGGAACCTGAAGCCGAGCATGACCCGCAAGCGCACCCGGGGGATCGCACGGCGCCGGAGTCTCATGATTCACGGCGCGCCGCTGAGAAGCAGTGCTAAGACCGCTTCGCATCTGCTATCTTATAATCCAGGAATCGGCATCTGTCAAAAAGTGCTTAATTATATTAGGTTTTTGTCGAGTATGAGACGCTGTTGCGCGACCGCCGCAGAGCCGGCACCGGCGCGCTCCCACAGGCACGGCTCAGACGTCATCCGCAGCCGCCGCCAGGATGCCATCGGCGTTGCGGAAATAGCCCTTGTAGTCCAGCCCGTAGCCCATGACGTAGCGATCGGGCACCGTCAGCCCGATGATATCGGGCCGATAAGCGCAAGTGCGCGCCCGCTCCTTCTCTACCAGCACCGCGCTGGTCACGCTCAGGGCACCATCTTCCCGACAGGCGGCCGCGATCGCCTCCATGGTCAGGCCCGCGTCGAAGATGTCATCGATCAGCAGGATATGCTCGCCGGCCACCGCCGCGCTCGGCCGATGCAGCCAGTCGATGGCCCCGCCGCTGGTAGCCCCGCGGTAGCGGGTCGCGTGCACATAGCCCAGGCGTAGAGCGAATCGCAGGCGCGGCAAGAGCAGCCCGGTGGCGACGATGCCGCCGGTCATCACGCAGAGCACCAGCGGGTCACGATCACCGACGCTAAGCGCGATGTCGGCCGCCATGCGCCCCAGGGCCGCCTCCACCGCCGCCGGCGTCACCAGTTGTTCGGTCCGCCCGGCAATCGCCTGATACTGGGCCGGGGTCAGCTTCTGTTTCATCTGCGCCTCTCGACAGCTGGGCCGGCCTGGGGTCAGCCGGGATTGGATGGATGATGCGGGGCACCGGGCGACAGGGCTGCCAATTGCGCCAGGGCGGCCACAGCGGCATCGTGCCGCGCCGCGCCGCCGCCACCGGACCCGGCGCGCAGCCGCGC
>REDK01000145.1 GCA_007693535.1 Chromatiaceae bacterium | reverse complement strand
CCGCCGACGCGGCCAAGGCGCTGCGTCGCCATGCCGAGACGGATCTCGGCGCGCATCATTCCCCGGACCGCTGTCACGGCCAATGGGAGGTCTCCAAAGCCACCGCCCTGGCGTTGGCCCGCGACGTGCGCCAAGCCGAGGCCCGGGTGGTGGCCGCGCAGGCGCACTGGGAGGCCGAGCGCGCGGCACAGCAGGTGTTCGAGGCGCGCCCGCTCGGGCGTCCACCTCAGGGCCAAGGCGAAGCAGTCCTTGGTGCAGCCATTCTCCGGCGTGGGCAGGATCTGGACCGCCAGGTCGGAAATCGCCAGGTGCGGGTCCTCCGCCAAGGGCACGACGATGATGTTCGGGTCGGTCTCATGGAAAAGCCCGCTGTCCCTGAGGTATCCCTACGAATTCATCCCCCGCCGGCGCCGTCGACGAGCAGGGCGTCATGATCGCTCGCAACCCATTGGTCTGGTGACGTGATGGGCGCTGCTCAATTTGCATGCGCTGGGCGCAGAGGCGCACCAGCCACTTGCGCACCAACACGAAGACCGCCCGCAGCGGATTGCTGCGCACCCAATCGCCTTCGCCGAGCGCCGTTGGGGCGGCCGTCGCGCGCATGAAGATCCGCTTGCAGCTGGTCCAGCGCGACTTCACGCGCCCGCGCACCCGTCCGACCCAGCGCCAGCCCAGCGATTCCACCTCGCGATGGAACGGGACCTTGAAGCCCGCGTCGGCGATGACGATCGGCGCCACCCCTGCTGGGAGCAGGGTCGCCAAACGCTGCAAAAAGCGCCGGTGCACCGCCGCGTTGTTCAATTTCTGCTGCGGGTGCACCTCCTCGTACAGGGTCAGACTGCGGCCGCCGACCGGCAGCGAGGCACGCAACAGGTGCAACGATTGGTCGGCCTTCAGATCCGATCAGTCAATCAGCATCAGCGGTTCGCGCAGCCGCGCCAGCGTCACATGGCACCAGGCTTGGTCGATCGGTCGAGCCTCCCGGTGCAGATGCCGATTGCCGAGCAGGCGATCGGCGCGCTTGATCTTGTGGCGCAGCGCGGCGGTCCCGCCAAAGCGTCGTCCCACATCGGTCAGCGACAACGCTGGTCCGCTCACACAGGCCGCCACCGCGGCAAACAATGTCGCCCGCCGTGTGCGGTGAATGGACTGCAGCAATGGATCGAGGCAGCGGTGTAAGCTGGTTCCTGCATGCACGGGGGGTCTCCTGGCGGGTTTGGTCGCTTTCCAGGAACAACGACCTCCCGTGCATATTCACTTCTGTGCAAAAAAGACATTTTAAGTGACTGAGCTGCGCGCCCAGTCGCCAACGCGCGGTGATGTCGGCGTCTTGCTCGCGCGCTTGAACAACGCCGAGCGGAGCGCTATGCTGTACATAAAAGAAGATCCATGATCTCGCTGCCAGACGGACGTCGACATGGCCGTCGAGTCACAGGGATGTCGCACGGTTGCCTATCGCCGACGCCATCCCGAGCAAACCGCCCTCTACCAAGTCGTCCAGCAGCACCTGGAGACCTACCTCGCGCTGGCAGGGGAGGATGACTGGGACGGGCAGCGCGTGCCGGCCTACGTGGAACAGGAATTTGGGCGTTATCTGGAATGCGGCATCCTTGCCTACGGCTTCGCCCGGGCCAGATGTCCCCAATGGTTCACACAGGGGGCAGGCATGACTTCCTGGTCGCCTTCTCCTGCAAGGGGCGCGGGCTGTGTCCGTCGTGCAATGCCAGGCGTATGGCGGAGACCGCGGCGCACCTGGTGGATCACTTCTTCCCGCCGCTGCCGGTGCGCCAATGGGTTCTCTCGGTGCCCAAACGGCTGCGCTGGCCTATTGAGATCAGGGGGAACGCGAGCCACGGACGATCAGCGCCGTGCTGCATAACCTGCTGCGCGTCATCGCGGCCCATTTGCGCCGGCGCAGCGACGCCGGCCCGCACGCGCGCTTCGGGGCGGTGAGCTTCATCCACCGCTTCGGTGCTGTTGTTTCCCTCCTTAATCCACAAACCACCGCCAAGATTCGCAGACCCTCGTCCACCGGTGGATTGAAGATCGGGTGGTTCAGAGCGGTCGGCGGGTGAAGAGGCGTTCTCGCCGGCGTCACCGCCGAGCGGTGACGGGTCGCATCGGCGACAATGGCGAGAGGTCCGATTCATGAGAAGTGGCCCGCCCCGGTTGGCGCCGGAAGCGGGCCGATGCCGGTGCAACTTCGTTTTGCCTGCGAGGACACCGGCGCGGAGTACGTTAGCCGCAAGGGCTGGCAGCAGGCAACGCTGAGTCGTTGTCCGCTGCATCCGCAGGGTGGTTGCCGGTTTGCCCGCCATGGCACCTATGCCCGCGTCTCCCCGCCTGGAACCTTGATCACCCGTGACTACTGTCCGGACGGGCATCGCACCTTCAGTCTGCTGCCGGACTGTTATGCCGCGCGCCTGAGCGGACAGCTCAGCGAGGTCGAAGCCGTGGTGCGCGCGGTCGAGCAGGCGCCGAGCCAGGCGGCGGCCTGTGTGGGACTGCGCCTGGACATCGAACTGCCTGGCGTGCAGCGCTTTGTCACGCGCCGGGTGCAGGCGGTACATCAGGCATTGGTCGTGCTCAAAGGGCTGGTTCCCGAGCGCTTTGGCCGCTGCGGGCCGACGCTGCTGGCCTTTGCGCTGGTGCTCGGCGTCTCCGGGGTTCTGGTGGCCTTGCGCGGGCTCGCCGAGCCCTGGCTGCAGCAGTTGCCGACACCGCTTGGATTCAGCCCCCGGCGCCAGCCGGGGGGCGGGCGCGATCGCGCCCGCCAACACCGAGCGGGGGCGGACCCGCCGGGGCTGATGGCCTAGGGTCGCGAGTGCAGGCAATGGGCCTGCGTCTTGGGGACTCCTGACCATGAACGACCCTGACACCGACCGCCAGCAAGCGATTGCCCGGTTTCGCTTTGGGGTGATCGCCGAGCTGGTGCAGTGGCCCAAGGACGCCAAGGGCCTCTATGCCGCGATCGCCGCCAAGGCCGAGCGCGACTATGCCATCCCCGGCAGCAGCCGCACCCGCATCGCCGCGGAGACCATCCGCGATTGGCTCAAGGCCTATCGGCGCGGCGGCTTTGAGGCGCTGATGCCCAAGCCCCGCGCCGATCGCGGCCAGGTGCGTGGCCTGCCGCCGAGCGTTGTGGAAGCGCTGTTGGCGACCAAGGAGGGCAACCCGGCGCTGTCGGTGCAACTGGTGATCCGCGCCGTGCGTGAGCGCCCGCAGGTGCCGCCCGATCTGCCGCTGCCGCCCGCGACCGTGCATCGCTTGCTGGCCCGCCATGGGTTGATGGATCGCACCAAGCAGGCCGGCGAGGCGCGCGACCGGCGCCGCTTCGCCTTTGAGCAGGCCGGTGAGCTGTGGATGAGCGATGTCATGCATGGACCCAGTGTCCTGGTCGGTGAGCGGATCAAGCGCAAGACCTACCTGATCGCCTTCATCGATGATGCCACCCGGGTGATCCCGCATGCGGCCTTTGCGCTGTCGGAGAACACCGCGACCTTCCTGCCGGTGCTCGAGCAGGCGATCCTGCGTCGGGGCTTGCCGAAAAAGCTGTTTGTCGACAACGGCGCCAATGACCGTTCCAAGCATCTGGCCCTGGTCTGCGCCAAGCTTGGCATCGCGCTGATCCATGCGCGGCCCTATCAACCGCAGGGCAAGGGCAAGATCGAGCGCTGGTTCAAGACGGTGCGCGCGCAGTTGCTGACCCGGCTCACGGAGGCCGATCTCGCTAGCCTGGCCGCATTGAACCGCCGCCTGGCCGGCTGGATCGAGGGCGAGTATCACCACAGCCCACATCGCGGTCTGCAGGGGGTGACCCCCTTGGAGCAGTGGGCGCGCACCGGCTCGGCGGTGCGCTTTCCCGAGCCCGATGTCGACTTGGCCGATCTGTTCCTGCTCGCGGCGGTGCGCAAGGTGCAGAAGGATCGCACGGTGAGCCTCAACGGGGTGCTCTATGAGGTGGAGGCCGCCTTGGTCGGGGAGAACGTGACCTTGCGCTTTGATCCCAGTGCGCCGCCTGAGCGTCCGATCCAGGTCTGCTTCCAGGGCGAGCGCCTGGCCATGGCGCGTCCGCTCGATGCCTATGCGAACTGTTTCGTGAAGCGTGATCGCCCGTCGCGGACCTTGGCGGTGGAGGGCCCGCTGCCCGAGCCGGCGCCCTCGGCGCTGCGGCTGCGTGAGCTCCCGGATGCGGATGATGACGCGCTGGAGGGTCGCTGATGTACCGCAAGCACTTTGCCTTGACGGCGTTTCCGTTCGATCTGACGCCACCACCGGATGCACTGTTCGCCGCCGCCAGTCTCCGTGAGGCGGAGGCGCGGCTGAAGCATCTGCTGGAGCTGCGCGGCATCGGTCTGGTCACCGGTGAGGCCGGCTCGGGTAAGACCACGGTGTGCCGTAAGGTGGCCGCGGATCTGCACCCCGGGCTGTATCGGGTGTTCTACATCCCGCTCTCCACCGGCAACGTGATGGATATGTACCAGACCATCACCTGGGAGCTGGGCCTGGCACTGCAGCGCAACCGCGCGGCGGCGTTTCGCTCGATCCGCTTGGAGATCACGCGCCTGACACTGGAGGCGAAGCAGCGCCCGGTGCTGATCGTCGATGAGGCGCATCACCTCAGAAACGAGGTGCTCGAGGATTTGCGGCTGCTGACCAATTATCAGATGGACTCGGAGAATCGCCTGTGTCTGCTCTTGGTCGGGCTCACGGAGCTGTGCCGGCGCTTGAGTATGGCGGTGCATGAGTCACTGGCCCAGCGCATCGTGGTGCGCCATCACTTGAGCGGGCTGACGCGTGAGGAGGTGCCGGAGTATCTGGCCATCGCCTGCGTCTGGCCGGCTGTGAGCTGCCGTTGTTTGAGCCCGCCGCCGTGGAGGCGCTGTTCCAGGCCACCCAGGGGATGCCGCGTAAGGTGAATCGTCTGGCGCACTATGCGTTGACCAGTGCGGCGCTCGCGCAGGCGCGCCAGGTCAGCGCGGAGCATGTGCAGGCGGCGCGTGAGGAGGTGGCGGCATGAGTGGCCTGGTGGATCTGATCACCTTCGAGCTGCCGGAGCATTGGACCCCAGCGCAGGCCCTGGCCGTCGACGAAGCCCTGGAGGCCTTTTCCCAGGCACTCTGGGCCTATTACGGCGCGCAGATGCAGGCGCTGATCGCCGAGGAGACATGCCGCAACGAGCAGCTCGAGCTGCTCGATCCCGACGATCCGCTGCCGTTCTAGCTCCCCCTTCGCCTTCCTCACCGGCGGGTCGTCTGGCCCGCCCTTGCCACGCTCCATCGGCTGCGTCCGTCATCCCGTCGAGTCCGCCGTGCGCGCCGCACACGCAGGCTCGTCTCTCCACCGGCCATGGCCCGCGCTCGTTCACCTGCTCTGATTCTCTCACCGGTGTCATTAACCCGGGAAAGGCGTCGAAATGCCTTGTGGAATAACTCAGGACTACCGCGGTGAATGAGTGTGAGAGCTAACAGCAATGGTCGCGGCGAGGCCGTCGGTCAGCGCCGCGCTGCGGTGGTCCACCGCCTGGGTCGCCTCTGCCAGCTCGGCGTTGGCGCGGGCCAGCGCGCGCACCGGCGGATGGGCGTCAGCCACCGCCACCTGCGCGGCCTCGGTCGCGTCGCGCAACTGGGCGGCCTCATCACGGCGACGCGCGTCGAGCGCCGCCGTGAGCCAGGCGTGCCGGACCCGGGCCTGGTCCAGGGCCAGCCGGGCCTCGTCGCGCCGGGCCTGGGTCAGCGCCCGGCTCGTCTCCGCTCCAGTCACCTTGAGTTCCAGCACCAGCGCCTCGGCGCGCAGGCGGTCACGTTGGCCTTCCAGGAGCCAGCGTCGCGGCAGCAGATCGGCGTCATCGGTGACAGCGGCCAAGACGCCGGCGAGTTCGTCGTCGAGATCTTGCGCCTGCTGGTGCAGCCCCTCGCGCTGGCGACGCCACGCCGGCAGCGCCTCGGCGTCCTCGGTCAGTTCCTGTTCCAACGTCGTCAGCCGGTCCTGCTGGGCGGCGACTGCCGCAGCCGCCTGATCCAGGCGCTGTTGCACCGCATCCAGGTCGGCCATGGCCGGCAGATCCACTGGCGGGTCCGGTAGGGGTGCGGCCGCCGCCAACCAGGCCCGGATGGTGGCTGTTTGCGCCGGGGCGGTGACCTGGGTCTCGCGCAGCTCCAACACCGTCTCGTTGGCCTGAGCCAGTGCCTCCAGATTGTCCAGCACCCGATCCAGGTCAGCATCGAGACAGGTGCGCTCTTCGGTAGTCAGGCGCGGGTCATCGGCCAGCGCATCGCGGGCGGTGGCCACTTCGGCCGGCGTCAGCACCGAGCCGATCAGTCCGCTGCTGTCGACGACCGGCGACGGGGCTGCTAGGGCAGGCACGGCGCCGGCCGCCAGCTTGAGTCGGGCGGCAAGCGATCGGCGGCGCGGTTTCCAAGACAGCAGGCCATGGCGCCGGCTCGGCTCGCCCGAGCCGAGGGTTGCCCCTGTCAGCGGTCAAGCGTGTCACACCGGGAAGCGCGCATGACCCGGCGATCAAGCCGACCGGCGCGATGCTGCGATCAGCTGCTCGACTACGACATCCGGACTGGGTCTGGTTGCTCGGTTCCAAGGCAGGCGCGCCAGGAGTTGCTCCAGGCCGCAGAAGTTGGTCCAGGCTGCAACGGTCAGCCCGAGGCCGATGAACAGCGCGACCCACTTCAGTGCGGGGGCGAATTCGCTCAACAGGACCGAGATCACCACGATTGACCCGGTAATGAAGCGGACCTGTCGCTCGGCGCTCCACCCCCGCCGCCCGCGCTTCAGGTCGCCACCAGCCTGCTCCCAGGCACGCAGGCCGCCGGCGAGAAAATGCACGTGTCCGAGACCGCCATCGGCGAGTGCCCGGGCGTCGATGGCGGCTGCCGTCATCTGCTTTGCCTGCTCTCCGCGCAATCCCATCTAGCAGACGAAGACGATCGGGTCGCCGACCGCCCCCCGTATGCGCCCGACATGCCCTTCCAGCGTGCTCATCGGAATATTGAGGGAGCCGGGAATAGGTTCCGACTCGTACTCCGCCGGGGAACGGACATCGATCACACGAATCGCAGGATTCGCCATCATTGCCGTGCGCAGCGTTGGCGCGTCCCAAGCAAGCGTCGCTTGCATTACTCTACCCTCCAAGGGTCCTCGGTTGATCGTCGCCCCCCTACTGCGCCAGCCATCCGCCGTCCACCGGCAGGCCCACACCGCGCATGTTGCAGGCGGCGTCCGAGCACAGGTAGACCGCCAGCGCGCCGAGTTGCTCCGGGGAGGTGAAGGTCTGCGACGGTTGCTTGTCGCCGAGCAGCTTGACACTGGCATCCTCGTTGGAGAGCCCATCGCGCATGGCCAGCGCATCGATCTGCTTCTGCACCAGCGGGGTCAGCACCCAGCCGGGACAGATGGCGTTGCAGGTCACGCCGGTGGTGGCCGTCTCCAGCGCGACGGCCCGGGTCAGGCCCATGACGCCGTGCTTGGAGGCGACATAGGCGGACTTGTCCACCGATGCGACCTGGCCGTGCACCGAGGCGATGTTGATGATGCGGCCCCAGTCGCGCTCGAGCATCTGGCCCAGTACCGCACGGGTGATCAGGAAGGGGGCGGTCAGGTTGATGGCGATCACCGCGTCCCAGCGATCGATGGGGAAGTCCTGCACCGGCGACACGTGCTGGATGCCGGCGTTGTTGACGACGATGTCGATCTTGCCCAGCTCGCGGTTGGCCGTCTGGATCATGCGCTCGATGTCCGCGGGCTTGGTCATGTCGGCACCGCAGTAGGCGACCTTGATGCCGTACTCGCTGGACAGCTGTCGGCGCAGCCTGTAGATCTCGGACGTATCGCCGAAGCCGTTCAGTAGGATGTCCGCGCCATCTGCGGCCAGCGCCCGCGCGATGCCCAGGCCGATGCCGCTGGTCGAGCCAGTGACGACGGCGGTCTTACCGTTCAACATGGTTGCTTCCTCTTCAGTTGGGACTGGCGCCAAGGGTTGAGTCGGCCGCCGGTGCGACCTCGATGACCGGCCCGGGGTTCTTCGCGTCGATACGGGCGTAGAGGTCGCTCAGCGCGGCCTTGAGCGCGCCCTCGATCACCGGGTGGTAGAAAGGCATGCGCAGCATCTCACCGACGGTCATGCCTTGCTCGATGCTCCAGGCCAACAGGTGGCCTAGGTGTTCACCGCGCGGCGCAATCATCTCGGCTCCGAGCAGCCGGCCGCTCGCCTGGTCGGCGTAGACGCGCAGCACGCCGCGTCCCGCGCCCATGGCCCGGGCGCGGCCGACGGTGGCGAAGCGCACCTCGCTGACCGCGGCGCGCTCGGTGTCGATCTGATCGAAGCGCGCGCCGACGGCGATGATGTTCGGATCGCAGAAGTTGACGTAAAATGGCGTCTTGCGCTTGAAGCGCACCGGCGGCTGGTCGACATGGGCGGCGTTGTAGCCGGCGATCTTGCCCTCGTCGGCGGCCTCGTGCAGCACCTGGCGCTCGCCGGTGACATCGCCGGAGAGGAACACCGGCAGGTGACCGACCTGCATGGTCGCGGGGTCAAAGGGCGGCACGCCGCGGGCATCCAGCGGTAGCCCCAGCAGCTCCAGCCCCAGGCCCTCCACCATCGGTGCCCGGCCGATGCTGGAGAGCACCTTGTCCACCATCACCTCGTGCGCGCCGGCGGTGACTCGGATCTTGTCGCCGGCCTCGGCCAGGGTCGCCGGTGCGCCGAGGTGAATCGCGAATTCCTCGCGCATCAGCTCGATGGCGACGCGGTTGACCTCGGGGTCGGCGATGCCGGCGACCCGCTCGATCTGATCGAAGCCGGTAATCGCGACGCCCATGCGCGCGAAGCTCTGGCCCAGCTCCAGACCGATGGTACCCATGCCGATGATGGCCATGCTCGCCGGCAGGTCCGGCAGCTCGAAGACCTCGTCGGTAGTGATGACGCGATGGCCGAACTGCCGCCAGGGCGCCGGCACGATGGGCGTCGAGCCGGTGGCGACGACCACCGCCCGGGCGCGAAAGCGCTGGCCGGCGGCCTCCACCAAAGTGGGCTCGATGAATCGCGCATAGTCCTGGATGAAGACGTCGTCCGGGAGCTTATCGGTGCTGCGGCTCACCACGCCCCGGACGAAGCCGTCGCGCAGTTCCTGCACGTGCTTCATCGCCTCGGTGAGGTCGAGGCTGAGCCCGTCGTGGCCGTCGATGCCGAACTGGCCGAAGTGCGTACGGCGGTAATACTCCTCGGCGATGTGGATCATCACCTTCGACGGCATGCAGCCGATGCGCGCGCAGGTGGTGCCGGGCGCACCGCCGTTGATCAACACGAAGGAGCGACCGGCGGCACGGGCCTGGGCCATGGCGTTGAGGCCGGCGCTGCCGGAGCCGATGATGACGATGTCGATCTGACGTTCTTGCATGGCGAGGTTCTCCGCGTAATCGATTGGGTGGGAGGGCGCGGCGGTTCGGCCGAGTGCGGACCATCGACACGCGTGCCTTGGGTACCGCGCTGGCGAGTCGGGGGGCTGCGCGCGGGGCCGCTGCAGCGACCCCGATGCCGACCGCCAGCGCGCGCAAGCTGCCGCCCGGGATCGCCCCGGCGACGTGGCGGGAGTTCCCTTGTGGCCGACCCCGGCGATGGCGAGCAGCGTCACCACGGCGTCGTTGTACGGCACGCTGGAGAGCCCCCGCATGCTGCGATGAAGGAGTCGATGGGTCAATAGCGCAGCTGCAACCGCACGCCGGCAACCACCACCGTATCCAGCGCCTCCGTGCTTGGGCTGATGACCTGAAACTCCGCCGTCGGTAAGCGGGGTTCGTTGCGCGCAGCGACGCTTTGCGAGCGATAAGAAGCGAGCCGCGCCTAGGCGAGCGCTTGCCCCTTGAGCATGTCGAACTCAACCTGGGTGATGGTGCCAGCGTCGAGCCGCGCCCCGGCGGCGGCGATCTGTTCGGCGGGAGATGTGCTCGCCACTTCCAGGATGTAGGCCTCGGTATCCGACCTGGCGCGCTCGAGCGCGGAGCGTTGCCGCGTCCCCATGCCCTTGCCGCGGACCAGGACATAGCGGAACGCCGTCACGAATGGCAGGAACACGAGGCCGATGAGCCATAGGGCCTTGTGACCCCCGCCCAGCCACGGGTCACGGAATCGGTCGACAACGATATGGAAGAGGATGATCAGATAGGCGAAGAATAAGGAGGTCGAGGCACACAGGTAAAGGGTTTCCCAAACGTTGCTCATTAGGATTGAACTCGAGGTTACAGGCTGAAGAAGATCCGGCCGCAATAGACCAGTGTCATTAGGACGCCGGGTCCAACCACGACCTCGCGTTTCGGTAGAAACGCCGCCGATTGGCGGCGGGAATGTTTCGGCGCACAACCATCGCTCACTGCCGACCATAGCGAGGGGGCGCACTGGTTGGGAAGGGGCGGCAACTTGATTGTTCCTCAAAGCGCATTTTTCGCACGCCAAAGCTGAGAACAGAGTCGCCGGCCGTCGCGCGCCGCAACGGGTCCCTGATATAGTAACAATCTGTCGCTGCCAGCTTGACGAAGGAGCTACCTTGTCTATTGAACTGATCCTGGTGCTCGTACTCTTGGCCGGGGCCATCCTGATGTTCATGCTGGGCCGTCCGCGCGCCGATGCGGTCGGCCTGTCGATGATGGTAGCCCTGCCGTTTACCGGTGTGATCAGCGCGCGCGAGGCGGTATCCGGGTTCAGCAATCCGAACATCATCCTGATCGCGGCCATGTTCGTGATCGGCGAGGGCCTGGCGCGCACCGGCGTCGCCCAGCGCCTTGGCGACTGGTTGGTGACCCGCGGCGGCAATCAGCCCGCGCGCCTGGTCGCGCTATTGATGCTGATTGTCGGCGCATTGGGCTCGGTGATGTACTCCACCGGTGTGGTTGCCATCTTCATCCCCGTGGCATTGCGGATTGCCCGCAATGCCGGCATGACCCCGGCACAGGTGCTGATGCCGGTCTCCTATGCGGCGCTGATCAGCGGCATGCTGACCCTGGTCGCCGCGGCTCCGAACCTGATCGTCAACTACGAGCTGACCCGCACCGGGGCGGAAGGGCTGGATTTCCTGTCGCTGACGCCGATCGGTGTTCCGGTGCTGATCCTCGGCGTCCTCTACATGATGGTCGCCAGCCGCTGGCTGGGATCCGACGCCGCACCCGCCGAGAGCGCCGGGGCCAAGCCGCGACTCGGCGACTGGGTGACGCGCTACCAACTCGCCGAGCGCGAACTGCGTGCCCGGGTCGTACCCGGATCACCGGCGGCCGGCCAGTCGCTCGCCGCGCTTGGCCTGACGCCGGATCGGGGCTGGCGGGTGATCGCGCTGGAGCGCAGCCCGGCGCGCGGCGGCTGCCTCATCGCTCCCGGCGACGAGACCGAGCTTGAAGCGGGCGATGGCCTCCTGCTCGACAGCGCCAACCCGGTCGGCCATGCCAATGCCCGTTGCGCCGAGCTCGGGCTCGAGCCGCTGCCGCTGTCCGGGCTCTACTTCACCGACCGTGCCCAGGCGATCGGCATGGCCGAGGTCATGCTGCCGGCCGATTCGCGGCTGCTCGGCAAGACCCTGACGGATGCCGGCGTCCAGCTCCAGCGTGGATTGGTTGCGGTCGGTCTGCGTCGCGGCCAGGCCGTGCTCGATGCCGAAGCGCGCGCGAACGCGACGCTTAAGGCCGGCGACACCCTGCTGTTGGTCGGCGCCTGGGCGGCCATCGAGACGCTGCGCGGCCAAGACCATGACCTGATCACGACGAACCTGCCGAAGGAACTCGACGAGATCCTACCGGCGGCCGGGCAAGCGCCCTATGCCGTGCTGGCGTTGGCGGTCACGGTCGGCCTGATGGTTTCGGAGCTGCTGCCGGCAATGCATGCGGCCCTGGTCGGCTGCCTGCTGATGGGGGTGTTCCGTTGCATCGATCTCGACAACGCCTACCGCGCGATCAGCCTGCGCACCCTGGTGCTGATTGCCGGCATGCTGCCGTTCGGGATGGCGCTGGAGCGTACCGGCGGGATCGATCTCGCCGCCGATACGCTGGTCGGCGTCCTCGGCGCCGCAAGCCCATATCTGGTGCTGGCGACGGTCTTCCTGATGACCCTGGCCTTGGGCATGTTCGTGGTACCCGCCGCCACCGCAGTGCTGATGGCACCGTTGGCGATGGCGCTCGCCGCCGAGATCGGTGCCTCGCCCTACCCGTTCGCAATCGCCGTCGCGCTCGCCGCCTCGAGCGCCTTCATGACGCCCGTGGTGCCGGCCAACGCCATGGTCGCGACCCTGGGTGGCTACCGCTTCGCCGATTACGCCAAGATGGGCCTGCCGTTGGTGGTGTTGGTCTTCGCGCTCACCTTGACCCTACTGCCGTGGCTGTATCCGTTCTATTCATCGTGATCGCCCTACCGACTCGCTCCGTTCCTCGACCGCGCCCGGTGTTGGTAAAGCCCGGTTCGACGCCAACGCCAACCACCCGGTCCTGCTTTGGAGCCTCAGCCGATGGTCTGTGAGATCGCCGCCTTCGAATTCGACATCGCCAGCACGGCGGGCTGGTATTCATCGATCGCCGGGCTGCTGACCGGCTTCGCGCTCCTCGCCATCCTGCTGCCGCTCGACCACGAGGCCGACCGCGAAGATGTTGAGTGCACCAATGCTGTTGTGGTCTTCACCTGCGCCTTCTTCGCGCTCTTGGTGCTGTCGATCAACTATGCCGTGCTGGCGGGGCACACCGCCGGCGGAACGGTTGCCGCGGTTGCCGCGCATGAGCAGATGCTGTTCGGACCGGCCTTCGGGCTCTCGGCACTGTTGCTGTTGTTCGGCCTCAACGCCATGCTGCGCACCTATGGCTAGAATCGCGATGTCTTCTTGCCGGCGCAACATGTGATCATCCTGATGACTGCCGTGCTCGGGCCGATCATCGTCCTCGCGCTGCAGTTCTCGAATACGTTCGATCTGCAATTCTTCCGCGCCGCGAACGCCCCGGAGACGACGCGCTGCAGCATCGCAGGACGACCGGATGCGATCTGGCCATCACCGGGGGCGCCGCGCTCGTCGTCTTGGTGCTGGCCGCGCTCGGGCACAGGCTGCACATCCCCCGCCAGGCGCCGATGCTGATCGCCAAGCTGGTGCTCGGCTTCACCGTCGCCGCCACCGCCTGGACGGCCGTTGCCTTGCCGCTGTTGCCGGTCGAACTCATCACCGGGGCATGGTTCGAGCATGCCGTTCTGGTCCTAACCGCGATCGCAACCGTTGCCGTCGCTGCTGCTGCCCATGCCGGACGTTGAGCGGATACAGAACAGCGCACCTTCATGTACGCTATTGCGCCGCAACGCGCATCCATAACAACAGGACTCCAGGAGACCTCGATGCTCTATCTCGATATCCCGACCGCCGACGATTATGCCGACCTCGCCAGCTTCCGCGGCGACATGGCGGTCTCGATCGCGCTGCCGACCACGCCGGTCACCGATGACACCGACGCCGACCGCATCCAGCTGAAGAACCTGTGCAAGGAGGCCGTCGATCAGCTCGAGGCTGCTGGCGCCGACAAGCGCCGCGTTAGCGCGTTGATCGAGGAACTGGACGACCTGGTCGAGGACGACGTCTTCTGGGCCTATCAGGCGCACGGTCTGGTGATCTACGCCACCCCGGACAACCTGCGCACCTTCCGCGTGCCGAACGCGCTCGAGCCGCTGGTCAAGGTCTCGGACCGTTTCCACCTCAAGTCACTGCTGCGCTCGACCACCTTCTGTGATGCCGGCTATGTCCTGGCCTTGGCCGACGGTGGTGTGCGCCTGATCGAGGTCAACAAGGACCTGCCGGCGGTGGAGCTGAAGGTACCCGATCTGCCCACCGATGCCGCCTCGGCGGTGG
This sequence comes from Chromatiaceae bacterium, assembly GCA_007693535.1. GTDB lineage: Bacteria > Pseudomonadota > Gammaproteobacteria > Chromatiales > Chromatiaceae > Lamprobacter. Next base: position 22,760 of record REDK01000145.1, on the reverse strand, counting down.
GCAAGCGCAGCATCTCGGTTCGCTCCTACAGCGGTCGCATCGGCGGCAGCGAAGGCAAAAAGGTGCGGCTGCGCCAATATGCGCGCCAGGTCGATACCGCCTTGCGCGCCATCCTCGCCGGCCGCCAAGAGCCGCTGATCCTGGCCTCGGTCGATGCCCTGGATGCGATCTATCGCTCGGTCAACAGCTACCCTCACCTGCTGGAGCAGGGCTTGCGCGGCAATCCCGAGCGCAAGAGCGCCGGCGAACTGGCGATGGCCGCGCGCGCGCTGCTCGACGAGGTCTACCGCGGTCAGATCGCCGATTGGCACGAGCGCTACCGCGCGCGGCTCAACGAGGACCGCGCCACCACGGATCTGGTGCGCGCAGCGCGCGCCGCGACCGCGGGCGCCGTCGCCAGCCTGCTCGTCGACATGGATCAGGCGGTCCACGGCACGGTCGACGACGCCGACGGCAGCGTCACCTTCGCCGACGAGGCCAGTGCCGAGACCTACGGTGTGGCCGACGAGGTCGCCCGTCGCGTGCTGATGACCGGCGGCGAGGTGCTCAGCGTGCGCGCCGAGGATATGCCCGAGCCCGGCAAGGCCGTCGCGGCGATCCTTCGCTATCCCATCTAAACCGCGTCTGGAGCGAGATGCTGACTTTCGAGTGAGTTCGACGTTTGGCGCATCTACGGCCCTTAGCGGGGGCGCGGGTTAAAATAATATATTTTCCAATATCTTAAACCGCGTAGCCTCCAGCGGTCGTCAAGCCTGCCGGGACCGATCCCATCCAAAAACATTGCATACCGCGCTGGGTGCGGTTTAACTCAAGGAGTGCGATGCAAATGACCGATCTTTCGGCGCAGCCCTGTTCGTCGCACTTCTGATCGGCTTAGGTCCGCTGCTCGACTGCGTGGCCGTCGTTGCTGTTCAAACCCGTGTCAGTTACTTCGAGCTGACGGGTCCACTCATCGCCGCAGGGCTCATCGCAGCGCCGAGCCACGCCGAGCTGAACGCCTCTATCGTCTAGCCTGTCACCGCCGTTTTCCGCTATGGTGGCCGACATCGAAACGCCTGCATCGGTGATCGCCACGACCCTTCTTCGAGCAGCGTTGCTCTGGCTTGCGTTGCTGTGCACGGTGGCGACCGCGAGCGCGGATTCCACCCCCACCCTGCCTGTCGCACGCGCTGCTGCCGCGCTTGAGAGCCTCGATCTCGCCAACACGACACCGCCCACGCCTCTCTCCGAGCAACTACTGATCCACAAGGAAGCCCCGGATCAGCGGCCAGATCAGCCACTCGCCCGCGACGAACTGCAGCGGGTGCTGTCGCTACCGCTTGAGAACTGGGTCTCGGGCACAGAACCCGCTGCCCGCGGCTCGAACTTCATCCCGATCACCATGTGGATGCTCGGCGCTGTTCAGAACCGGTCCGACAAGCCCATCGCGCGCTGGCTCGTGCTGGAGCCTTGGCGACTGTCGGACGTGCATCTCTTTGTCATCGACGCTGCGACGGGTGAGCTCCTTGATGAAGCCGCCGGCGGCCAACGCGTTCCCCTCGAAGCACGCGTGATTGAGGCGCAGGAGGCGAGCTTTCCGCTCAGGCTCGCCCCCGGCCAGCGGCTGCTGCTGGTGCTGCGCATCCAAGACAAGACCTTCAGCCCGGTCGCCCTGACCCTGCATGATCCCCGGATGCGGGCCCGGCAAATTGCGCGCCTGCACGATGCACAGGTCGCGCTGCTCGGCTTCGTCCTGGCGATCGTGCTGGTGCTACTGGTGCAGGCCGACTGGCGCTACACGTTGGTCGCCTTCTGGCTGGCGGCGGCGACCCTGTTCGAGTTCATCTATCTGGTGCCGCTGTTGCCCAGCCTGGTGCCGGCGATCAGACCCTATGTCGTCACCGTTCTGACCGCGAGCGGAGCGCTGGCCACAGCCGCCTTCGCGCTGATGACCCTGTCCTTTCTGCGGCTCTATCGCCACCGCTTCTGGCTCCTCATCTACGGGACCGGCATCGCTGTCTTGATTGGCGTTGCCCTGAGCATCCCCTGGACCGAGCAGCACCACCTAGTGCGGCGGATCAGTGCCTCGACCTCGTTGGCGGTGCTTGGCATCTGGCCGCTTGCAGCCTGGTCCGCGCGCGCGGTACGGCATCGGCCATATGGCTGCATCCTGCTGTTCCTGTTCAGCCTCTACTGGATCGTTGCGCTGATTCGCGTGCTGCTGGCCCTCGGGCTGCCGGTCCTGGATCTCAGCAACGATCCCGTCATCCTGCTCTATCTATTCGGGCTGGTCTCGTTTGCGCTTGGTGTGGTCGGCATCGATAGCCGCAGCCGCCGCGACCTCGCCGCTCGCCTTGAGCGCCAGTTGCATGAGCGTGAGGAGGCCGATCGCCACCGCAGCCTTGAGCAACAGCGCGCGGAGAACGCCCGTTTGGCGGCAGCGGTGGCGGAGCAAACCCGCGCCTTGCGCGATGCCAACGCGCGCGCCATCGCCGACAGCGCGGCCAAGTCGAACTTCCTCTCGACGGCGAGTCATGAGCTGCGCGCCCCGCTGCATGACCTGCTCGGCTACGCCGAGTTGCTCACGCGCTCGATCCCGCCTGCGCTCCGAGCACAGCTCGCGGTGATCCAGAACAGCGGCCAGCAACTGCTGCACCTGATCGACGACATCCTGGAATTCAGCCGCGGCGAAGCCAGGCCGATCCTCCTGGAGCCGGCACCGCTCTCGCTGTCCGCCTTGGCCGGACACCTCGAACAGCTCTACCGGCCGCTCGCCGAGCGCGCTGGCAATCGATTCGACATCCGCATTGCGCTCGGCGAGGTCGATTGGGTCATCACCGATGAGCGTCGCTTGATGCAGATCCTGAGAAACCTGCTCGGCAATGCCTGCAAGTTCACTCAGCGGGGCCGGATCGAGCTGCGGATCACCCGGCTCGACGCACCCCCTCTCGCGGCGCAAGCCCCAGCTGACCCGGTGGCCGAACATACCGTCGAGCCACTGGTCGATATCACAGCCGCCGCCATCGACGCGCAGCCCAAGAACGAACAGGTTCGGCTCCGCTTCGAGGTCAGTGATACCGGCATTGGTATCCCGAGCGAGCAGCAGGCGGCCATCTTTGAGCCGTTCAAACGGCTCAACCGCTATGATCTCGCGCCGGGCCTGGGCCTCGGACTTGCGATCAGCCAGCAATTGGCGCTCGCCATGGGCGGGCGAATCCAAGTGCGCAGCCAAACCGATCGGCAGCCGGGGAGTCTATTCCGCATCGAGATACAAGTCCCCACGGCGAGCAGTCACGACGAGGGCCCAGCGCGCATCAAGGGCGGCCTCATTCGTGGCTATCGGGGGCGCCGCCGCATCCTGCTGATCGCCGATGACATGCCGAGCAGTCGCCAATTCCTGGCCGAAAGCTGCCGGGCCTGGGGCTTCGTTGTACTCCAGGCCAGCAACGGGGCGGAGGCGCTCGAATGCCTGCAAGGCTCTGATCCAGCGCCCGATGCGGCGCTGATCGACCAATTCATGCCGCAGCTCGACGGCTGGGGTTTTCTGCGCCGGGTCAGGCAATCGTCCAGGCATGCGGCGCTGCCCGTGGTGGTGATCTCAGCAGCGCCGCTGGAGCGCCCCCAGGACTTGCCGAGCGGCATCGCCTTCGACGCCATCGCCCTGAAGCCCCTGTCGGCAAGCACTCTAGCCGAGATCCTGGAGCATCAGCTCGAACTCGACTGGGACTACGATGTTGACGACAAGCGCACCGGCGAACACCCTGAGAGCGGCTCCGGGGAGCAGAGTGCATTGGTCGCTCGCGCGCTGGCCGTGGAACTCGACGAGGATCAGCTTGCCGACCTCCGCAAGCTGATCGCGTTGGGCGCCGTCATCGCGATCGCCGACTGGGCTCGTCAGCGGCGCGCGGCCCATCCCGAATCCACCCCGCTCTGGCAAGAGATCGAGCGCCGCGCTGTCGAGATCGATCTCGAAGGACTGCGCAGCATCGCCGCACAACTCAATCCGGAGGCCGAGCAAGGCGCAGCGGGCGGCAGCGCTGGAGGACGCTGACAGCAAGCCTCGCGAGAGACACCGCCGGATCGTGCCTGGCCACCTCAGCGTATTGTCGCAAATCGCAAGCGCGATCTCCCGCCCGCCAAATTCATCAGCGCAGCCAATGCCAATCCGCGCGATGAAGACGACGCCCACGAGTAGGGCTTGCCGATGATGCAGCCAGTTGGCCGCGCGCCGAGCGACTATCCTGAATCGGGCTGATCGGCCAGCGGTTTCTGCTGACGAAACGGCGCAACCGCGCTGGCTCGAAGGCCGCCTTTAACCTTGATCCGCGCCGTGGCCAGTCGCCGAAACAGCTTGGCATCGCGGCGGATCGGTCGCCATTCGTAGAGGAAGATCTCCAGCGGTCGCCAGTTCGCTACCCAGCCGAGGATGATCAGGCTCTCCGCGATCAGCGAAAACAACGGCCGCTCGCCGAACCGGATCACCAGATATTCCGCACCAAACAAGCCAAGAATCAGGATCAGTATTCCGATGGCTAGATCGACGCGGCCGAAGCGAAAGAGTTCGCGGAGGTCGTGCCAGGCGCCCTGGGCACGGTCCTCGAAATAGCAGTGGATGGCGGCGGTGACATCCTCGGGCGCATCGCGCTCGGGACCGGAATCCTGGGTATTCAGATGAATCTCGAGCGGTACGCGGCGGTTTTGGTCACGCGCCCAACCGATGATGTAGGCGGCGGCGTCGGGGTCCAGACCGCGCTCGCGAAAGGGCGAGGGATCGAGGGTCTGGAAGATTTGATCGATCCGCCCGAGGCGGATCTCGAGTTGGGCTGGAAGCAGTACCTTTACCATCGCAGAATGCACTCCCTGGGCCTCAGCGGGGCGGGTCGTTGCCCTCTTCGATTGGACTGCCATCGAGCTGATGGGTCGGACCATCCTGCCGGTATTGCCGTGGCGTCACGCCGAAATGACGGCGGAAGGCCCGGGTAAAGTCGCCGGCATTGCGGTAACCCACTCGATCGGCAATCAACTGGATCTGCAGATCGGTCTCTGACAATAGATTTCGCCCCCGCTCCAGGCGCATCTCTTGCAGGTATTCGTAAGCGCTCATCCCGACCTGCTCGCGGAAGATGCGCGTCAGTCGCTGTTGATTGGTCCCGACCTGATGAGCAAGTTCAACCGCGCTCGGCGGGTCGATCAGACGCTTGGTGAGGATGGCCACCGCGTCAGTGAAGAGGCGTTGATCGAGCCGGTTCGCCGAGGCCGATAGCGGGAGGTCATCCCGGTCATCGAGCGACTGCCGACTAAGCGCTTGAATTTGGCCGAGATCGCCGATCTGCAGGTAGACCCGCGCGAGGACCTCCTGCTCGGAGAACGGCTTGTTGATGTAATCTGCGCCACCCGCGGCAAATCCTCTCAACTTATCCTCGGTTGCGGTCGCCGAGGAGAGAAAGATCACCGGAATCGAGCGGGTGGCGGGTGCGGCCTTGAGGCGTCGGCAGACGGTATAGCCATCCAGCCCTTGCATCCGCACATCGAGCAGGATCAGATCAGGCTGACCTGCAGCCGCAATCCTCAGTCCGTCGGCGCCGCTCTGCGCAACCAAGAGATCGATATCGCGCCCTTGCAGGTAGGCGATCAGCAGCCCGATCGATGCCGGTTGATCATCGATGATCAGGATACGCGCCAGGTTGTCGGCCATGCTGAGGGACTCTTTCGCCGTCGCAACGAGCACCGATTGTAACTGAGGAATTTCCCTGCTCGCAGCGGAACGCGGCTCGCAGCACAGTCTGATGCTGACTCGGCAAAGTCGATCGGGCGGCGCTGGATCAATTCGAGGCCGCGGCGGCCAATCGCTTCAATCCCTGTAGATCAAGAGCGCGACAGGGCTGCTCCATGCCCAGCCACATGGGCTTGCGCTGCGGGTTCTGGTCCACCGCCTCCTGCGCCCAGCGCTGCAGCCCAACTCGTCGCTGGGTCATCAGCAATCAGCAAGGGACGTCGCCGTCCCGCGTAGCCCAGGATGACCAGATCCTCGTCGGCACCCGGCTCGAGCGCTGTGCCAAATCGGTAAGTGCATCTGAAATCGGAAGATACTGCAGATCCCGAGCATTGGCTGGCGGTCTACGGCGACCGCCCGCTGCGGCTGGAGACCTTTGTCGAGACACCGCGCTGCCGCGGCACCTGCGACAAGGCCGCCAACGGGACCTGCTTGGGACAAACCAAAGGGCGCGGAAAACTTGGCCAGGTCGGAAAAGGAAGCGAGCCAAATCAAGGACATACGGACTGGCTCGCTGGACCCACACTTCCGCGAAGTGCTTACCCGTTGATTCTAAAGGAGATGGGTAGGCCAAATATTGACCGGAAAGATGTGCGAAGGTTGTGACGCGGCGCACGCGCTTGGAGCAAGCCGAGCACATCGCGGTCGCCGAGGTCCGGTTGGCGGCTGGTGAGACGCAACGCGGCGTAGCCGCTGCTGCAGGCGGGCTTGACGGCCTTCGCACGCACCCTGAACGGGATCCCGTGGTTGCGTCGGATGGTGTTGATTCCCCGGTGCCCGCGGGGTAGGCCTTTAGGCCTGATCCGCAATGCGCGCACCGATTCGATTCTTGGGTCCGTTCGCGAAAACTGCCGGCTACTTCCTGACACCGGCTGACAGCTGAGCGAGGCCGCGAAGCGACAGGAAGCCTGTGGTCGCCGAGCGCCAGCTCGAGCGTGCCCGGCTGCCGGTGAAGAATCGAACTCCACCACTACCAGGCACTCGCCAGTGCCGGGTGCTCTAGCCGCAGCCCGCGCCGGGATCAGCAGGCGCAGGCGCAGACACTGCGCCGTCGCGGCGCCGCCGGTGGTCCAGCGGTCTCGGTCTGACCAGAAAGGCGCTAGTTGCCCGATTTCGTTTTCACAATAGTCACCTAGCCTACTTATCCAAGAGTTATCAACAGGACGGCAAACCCTGGCGGTGGAGAAACCGAGAGCGCGCGCGGACTGCTGTTTTGGCCGCTTCTGGAGTGAACCGGTCACCCCGCGTCCCCTACTCCAGCCGGCTCGTTCCAGCCAGCGCCAACACCACAGGCCAACGCCCGCCAGGAGCGACCTGCGCCACTACACCCTTGAACCGCGCTGATCACTGGCAATCGGCAGCGGATTGCCTGGTGACCGATGTGGCTGGGTCCGGCAACGATCGGTAGCGACGAGCCACCGGCAAAGGGGCGCATGAGAACCCCGGATCGTCCCAGGCTGAGCCCGGCGCGGTCGATGAAGGAACAATCAGCGCAAGGCCAGTCCTGATCAGCCGCCCCGCTGCGGAGCGGCAGGAGCTTGGCGATCGTGCGCTGCTGCACAAGCCCCTGCAGGCGGTAGACATGCACTTGAGCGATCCCAGACCCGGCGCTGGAGTGTTCCCAGTCGGAACAGGCGCTGCGCCGTCCCCGGGTCAGCTCCGGGCGAACATCGAACCAGCCAACGCGCTACCCGACTGCAACACGAGACATCCAGGCTGCCGTCGCAGCCGCAATGAGGCGATGCCATGACCTGACCGAGGTGACTCAGCGAACATGAGACCGCGAAGGCCTTGAACCTGAGCGTCAGAACACTGCAAGTCTGGCGCCTGCGAGGGCATGGGCAGCAGTAAGTGAAGCTGGAGCGCAGCGTCCGCTACTCCACGGCTGAACTGGGCACCTGGGTCGCGTCGCGGGTCACGCGCAACACCGCCGAAATCGCGGCGCGGGCTGAGCGGGGCTGACCTGGGCCGCCCACAGCACCGGCGCAGGGCACACACCCGGCGTCACCCGGAGAATTACCGGTGACCTCGCAGCATGCAGAGACTTCCGAGCGACCGGCAGGGCGGCTGGATGGCGCCTGGGTTGCTGTGGTCGCCTGTTCTCCGCGTGGTTGCGCTATGGTTGCGCTAGATCACGGGATTCCGCGGATACAAAGCTAAGCTACTGATTTTATGGAGCTGGCGGACGGATTCGAACCGACGACCTACTGATTACAAATCAGTTGCTCTGCCAACTGAGCTACGCCAGCGAGAAAAAGGTGTTGCGCGGTGCCCTGCCCTGCCCTGCCCTGCCCTGCCCGGTCCATGATCCGCTTCGGCATGGCGGCGAACGCTTGCCGATGGGAAAGCCGAGGTGCGCCTGTTGCTTGGGATTTGGCTGCTCTGCCTGTAACCGCCGCGGGGCCGGCGGCGCGCGAATCGCGTTGGATGGTGCGGCCACAGGACGCCGGTTGAGGTCTGCAACGCCGGTGCCTGATAAACCCGACGCGACTGCTGCGCAGTGTAGGAGATCGCAGCAGACCGCTCAAGCCGGGGCCGGGGGCATGGCGAACCGGCTCAGGCCCTGCAGGACCAGATCGGGCTGGTGGATCACCGGCAGGGCAATGGCCGGCAGCAGCCGTTCCGCATCGCCACCGGTGAGCAGGACCATCACCGGCTGGTCGGCGCTGCCGCCCCGCTCGGCCAGGCGCTGGTGCAGACGCTCGGCCAGGGCGGCCGGGGCCTGGATGCTGGCAGCCGCGATGGCCCCGGCGGTGTCGGCAGCCCAGGCCCGATCGCTGGCGACCGGCTCGTCATGCGGGATGTGGGTGCGGGTCAGCAGGCTCTCGCGCATCAGGCCGATGCCGGGCAGGATGGCGCCGCCCAGGTGGGTGCCGTCGGTCAGCAACAGATCATAGGTGACCGCGGTGCCAGCATCGATAATGAGCTTGGGACCGTCGGTGAGATGGTGCGCGCCGATCAGGGCGAGGAAGCGATCGACCCCCAACCGCGCGGGGTCCGCGTAGGCGATGCGGACCCCCTGGCTAGCGGCGCTGGTTGCGATGACCCGGGGCTGGCATTGCCACAGGCTCTCGCATGCGCGCGTGGCGGAGGTGACCACCGCGGGCGGCCCGACCCCAGCCAGCAGGACCGCGCACGGGGGCGGCAGTTGCTCCCAGTTTGCAAGCAGGTCGATGGGCAGGCCGCCAAAGTGTCGGGCACTGCCCATAGTGCCCAGCCGGACCCCGTCCCAGGTGGCCCATTTGATGCCTGTGTTGCCGATATCGAGCAGCAGGTTCATGGGTGGGTGCCGGACCCTCAGCGCGCGCGCACAGCCACCGCGGCGGCACGCTGATCGCCGCCGGCAGCGAGCCAGTCGCGCAGGCGGTTGGCGTCGGCCATCGGGGTCATCTGGCCGGCGGCATCCAGCAGCACGATGTACAGGCGCCGGCCGGCGATCTGCGCCTGCATTACCAGACAGCGCCCGGCCTCGTTCAGATAGCCGGTCTTGCTGATCTCGACCACCCAACGCGGGTCGCGCACCAGCGGGTTGGTGTTGCGGTATTCCAGGGTGGAGCCGTCGGCGTAGGGCTGGGCGATGAACTCGCTGGTGGAGGTCACCTCGCGGATGAAGGGATAGCGGGCGGCAGCATGCAGCAGTCGCACTAGGTCCTCGGGGCTGGCACGATTACCACCGTCGAGGCCGGAGGCATCGGCAAACACGCTGCTGCGCATGCCCAGGGTCTGGGCCTTGGCATTCATCGCGGTAACGAAGGCCGGAGTGCCGCCGGCAAACGTCGTTCGGCCAAGGGCGGCGGCCGCCCGGTTGTCGGACGACAGCAGGCTGACCCGCAACAGGTCGGCCCGCGACAGGGTGGCCTGGTCGATACGCAGGCGCGAGCGGCTGTGGCGCAGGCGGTCGCGGTCCTGCTCAGTGATGGTGACGCGATCCTCCAGCGGCACCTCGGCATCGAGCACGACCATCGCCGTCATCAGCTTGGTGATGGAAGCGATCGGCCGCGGCTCGTCGGCGTGGCGCTCAAACAGGCGGTGGCCATGATGGTCGATCACCAGGGCCGCACCGGACCGGATCTGGGGGGCGGCGCTGGCGACCAACGGTAGCAACAGGGCGCCAAACAGGATGCCCGCACGGGCGATCCGGCCGCTGCGCGGGCCTGCCCAGGCATTAGAAATCATCTGAAGGCCTCTTGCCATGCGGCTGATCGATTGATGGTTTCCTGGCCGATTCAGCAGGTTGACCCGGGGAATTATGGCACAGCAGCAGACAACCTGTTGCAACACCGGATGACTAGTTGTAAGCGGATCGGTGCGCCGGCGCAGCGGGCCCCGGTCTCAACCCAATCTCGACTCGGTCTCGATCCAGTCTCGATCCGGCGGCGGCGCGCACGCAGTTGCGACCGGCGGCCGGACCGACCGGCCATCCTAGAGCGGATACCGGCAGCGCACCCGGTGCCCGGGGGCGACCTCGATCAGCGCGGGTTCATCGGTGCGGCAGTCGGGCTGGGTATGGCGACAGCGCGGCGCGAAGCGACAACCGCCGGCCACCGCCCCCGGCCGCGCCTCGGCCGCGGTCGGAGGCTGGCCGGGGATCACCGGCAGCGGCTTGTCCGGACGCCCGAGTTCCGGCGAACAGGCGAGCAGCGCGGCGGTGTAGGGATGGGCCGGGGTGTGCAGCACCTGCGCCAGCGGCCCGTCTTCCACCACCCGTCCGGCATACATCACTAGCACCCGCTGGCACAGGCGGGCGATCACCGCCAGGTCATGGCTGACGCAGAGCAGCGCCCGCCGCCCGTCGCCGCTGAGATCGCCCAGCAGATCCAGGATGCCGGCCTGCACCCGGACATCCAAGGCCGTCGTGGCCTCGTCGGCGATCAGCAGTTCCGGGTCGTGGGCCAGGGCCATCGCAATGGCGACCCGCTGACATTGGCCACCGGAGAGGGCATGGGGAAAGCGCCGCACCAGCTGTGTGTCATCGCCCAGACCGACCTGCGCCAGCAGCCGCGCCGCCCGCACCCGCACCGGCGGGGCGTCGGCCGGGGCCGGATGGGCACGGATGGTCGCGGCCAGTTGGACCCCGATCCGAAACAGCGGGTCAAGGGCAGCGCCGGGGTCTTGCGGGATATAGGCGATGCGCCGGTTGCGCAGGTCGCGCAAGGCGGCTGCCGATAGGCCGCCGAGTTCCTGGCCGGCGAACCAGCGCCGACCGTCGAGTCGCATGGACGCTGGCTGCAGGTGCAGCAAGGCCAGCGCGGTCAGAGTCTTGCCGGAGCCGGACTCCCCCACCATGCCGACCCGTTCGCCCCGCTCGAGCGTGAAGCTGACCCCCTCCACCAGCGGCACCGACTGTCCCGTCAGCGACAGGACGAGATCCTGTACCTGCAGCAGCGCCGCCGCGCTCGGCGCCTCGCTGGCTAACCCCGGGGCAGCGGACGCGCCGGATACCGCCTCGGCGGGTCGCGCGCACTGCGCTGCCGGGCAGGGTCGCGGGTGGCGGTCCAAACGCCGATCCTGGGTTTGGTCTGGGATTCGGTCTGGGCTGCGCGGGTCGAGCAGATCGCGCAGGGAATCGCCGAACAGGTTGATGCCGGTCACCAGCAGCAGGATCAACAACCCCGGCAGGATGGCCACCCGCGGATAGGTGGTCAAAAACTCCCGCCCCTCACCCAGCATGCTACCCAGATCGGCATCCGGCGGTTGCGCCCCGAGGCCCAGAAAACTCAGGCCAGCAGTCTCCAGCACCATCCAGCCCAGCGTCGTGGTCATCAGCAGCAAGAGCGTCGGCAACAGGTTGGGCAGCACCTCGGCGACGATGATCGCCGGCCCACGATGCCCGCCCAGCCTGGCCGCGGCAATATAGTCCTGATGGCGGATCTCTAGTACCGCCCCGCGGACCGCGCGTGCGAAGAAGGGCACGTTGGCTACCGCGATGGCCAGCATCGCATGCCCTAGTCCCGGCCCCAGCGCGGCCACGATGGCCAGCGCCAGCAGCAGATAGGGAAAGGCCATCAGGACATCAATGCCGCGCATCAGCAGGACATCGGCCAAACGCCCGAAGAAGCCGGCCAGGAGCCCGATCAGCGCCCCCGTCAAGGCCGCGACCAGGGTTGCCAGCACCGCCACCAGCAGGCTCGCCCGCGCACCCCACAGCAGTCGGGCTAGCAGATCTCGCCCAAGTTGATCGGTGCCCAGCCAATGGCCGCCCGTCAGCGCCGGCAGCATGCGCCGGGCTGGTGCGGTCAGGGCCGGATCGGCCAGCGGCAGCCAGGGCGCCGCCAGCGCCGGCAGCAGCACCAGCCCCAGCAGCGCGAGCCCGGCCAGGGCACCAGGCTGGCGGCGCAGCCGCACGAATGGCCCGGCCGGCTCAGCCATGGTGGGCCTGGATCAGAGGCTGGATCGGAAGCGCGATCAGGGGCTGGCAGATGCGCCAGCAGTGGTGCCGGCAACCCATTAGCGGCCGCCGGTGCGAGGGTCGAGGACATGCTGCAGCAGGTCGGTGACCAGATTCACCAGCACATAGGCGGTGGCCAGCACCAGCACCCCACCCTGCACCAGCAACAGGTCGCGGGCGGCGATCGCATCCACCAGCAGGCGGCCCAGGCCGGGCCACTGGAAAATGGTCTCGATATAGACCGCCCCGCCGAGCAGGAACCCGGCCTGCAACCCGATCACCGGGGCCAATCGTGCCAGCACCCCGCGCAGGCCATGCACCAGCAGTAGCCGGTATTCGGCAATGCCGCGCGCGCGGGCCATCTGCAGAGCGGGTGCGGCCAGCACCTCGATGGCCGCCCCGCGGCCCAGGCGCCCGATGACACCCCCGGCCACCAGGGCCAGGCTGCTGGCCGGCAGCACCAGATGCCGGGCCAGGTCAAGCGCCCCGCTCGTACCCCAGACGCTGCCCATGCCGCTGGCCGGGAGCCAACCGAGCCAGACGGCGAAGATCAGGATCAGGGCGAGCCCCAGCCAGAACGCCGGCACCGAGATGCCGAGCAGGATGCCCAGCGTCACCCAGCGGTCCAGCGGCCGATTATGGTGGCGGGCGGCCGTGAGGCCGGCCGCCAGCCCGAGCAGGGTGCCAAGCAGCAGGGCGCTGCCAGCCAGCAGCAGGGTCGGTCCCAGACGCTCCAGCACCAGCGCCAGCACCGGCCGCTCCAGCGCCACCGAATGGCCCAGATCGCCCCGCGCCAGACCGCCGAGCCAGCCGAGGAAGCGCAGCAGCCAGGGCTGGTCCAGCCCCAGTTCGGAACGCAGGGCGGCCAGGCGCTCGGGGGTCGCATAGGGGCCGAGGATGGCGAGCGCCGGATCACCCGGCACCAGACTCATCACCGTGAACACCACCAGGGCCACCCCGAGCAGCACCGGCGGCAGCAGCAGCAGGCGTCTGACGAGATAGCCGGACATAGCAGGCAAAGACCAGGGGCAAGACGAACGGTCCAGGCAGTGCGGGCAAGCGCCGGCATACCATCGAGGCGCTGGCGCCGGGCGCCGCTTCGGCGGCCGGCAACGATGACGCGTGTGGCCAAGGGTCAGCGTGCAGCACGCGCCGGCCGCCCAGGGTCAGCGGGCTCAGACCTACCCGCTGATCGCCGCATCGACATAGGCGACCCGCTGACCATCCGGCCCCGGCCGGGTCGCGCGACGCACCCGCCGATACCGTCGCCAGACCCCGAAGGCATAGCTCAGCAGGCGAGCATAGGTGCCGATGAAGCTGGTGATCCGGCGCGGATAGAACTGCAGCCAGGGCACAATCGGCAGGCCCGGGCGGCGCTGGGTGCGGACCTTACGGCGGATGAAGCCCCCCTGCAGCGGATGGACCCCCTCGAAGCGGAAACAGCCGTAGAACTCGAGGGCGATCTCCATGATGCGCTTGGGATTGCGACCAAAGCACGCGGCTCGGCGCATCAACGTCTCAAGATGGGCGGGGGCATAGTAGAGATCCCAGGCCTCTCGATAGATGGCCTGCCATTGCGTCGCACTCATCTGTGGATGAGTGGTACAGACATGCTCGAGATCATAGCGGTTCAGGTCAGGGTCCAGCGGTGCACCAGCCTGATACAGGGCCTGATGATCGGCCGACCCGGGCAGTGGGGTCAGGCAGAAGAATTCAAGGATATCGAGAGGCAGCTCGCGCTGGATCGTGGCAATATCCGCCCGGATCTGCGCTGGCGTATCGTCGGGAAAGCCGATGATATAGCCACAATAGGTGGTCACTCGCTGCCGCTGCCAGGCGAGCAGCATCTCGCGGTAGTTGGCGATCTTGTTCTGCTTTTTGTTGGCCGCCGCCAGATTAGCGGGATTGATGCTCTCCAGGCCGATGAACACCCGCGAAACACCGGCGCGACGCGCCTTCTCGACAAAGCCGGGTAGGGTATGGCAGAGGGTATCGACCTGAATGGTAAAATTGAACTTGACCCCGAGTTCCGCGCGCAGCGCCGCGATGCGATTAAAGATCGGCTCCCAGTTGCGATTACGGGCAAAATTATCGTCGGTAATGAAATAGTGGCGGATGCCATGCGCGAGATTGGCGCGCAACAGCTGCTCGATCGCGTCCGGGTCGCGATAACGGGACTTGCGCCCTTGCACATTGATGATAGTGCAAAAGCTGCATAAAAACGGACAGCCACGGCCCGCATCGAAGGTGCCAGGCATCGGGGCATAGCGGCGCGCCAGCGCCGGCGGCAGGGAAGGCACCGTCTGGCCTTGCATATCCGGCAGATCGTCCAGATAGTTGTAGAGCGGCGCCATGCGGCCGGCCGCCGCGTCGCGCAGCAACTCATCGAAGCGTCCCTCGGCCTCGCCAGCGAACAGGGTGATCCCGGCAGCCATCGCCGCGGCCAGTTCCGGCTGCAGCTCGGGCAGCATTGCCAAGCTGCCGCTGACATGAAAACCACCCAAGGCGACCGGCACCCCGGCGGTACGAAACGCCCGCGCCAGATCAAGTGCGCGCGGATATTGATTCGATTGCACACCGACCAGGCCTACCAGCCCGCGCCCGCCGGCGCGGTGGATGCGCCGGATGATCCGCTGAACCGGGATCACTGTATTGGTCTCGTCGTAGGCGCGCACCTCGATGTCGAGGTCGGGACCAAGCACCCGCGCGTCGCGCGCCGCGAGCGCCAGGCCATAGAGGCTGGCGAGGGAGTTCGACGGAATCCAGGCCTTAACCCACTGGATCACATAACCATCGTCGTCGTAATGCGATGGCTTGATCAGTTCGACGTGAAAACGCTGCCGCGCCCGCAGGCGCCGTACCGGCGGCACCGTCTGGAGGGCAGGCGCCGCGGATCGGGGCGGCATCCCCGAGGGCGGCGATGGCGGACGAACGGCGGCGGGGCGAGGAGGTAGCATCGGGGTGTTCACCATGATCGCGGGCATTGGCGGCTAATCTAACAGAGTCGCCGCCGCACCCGCGCATGCCGCCGCCGACGCGCTCAGGCGCGCGCCTTACCCTGCTCAGCCAGATAGAGCCAGGTGTCGATGACGGTATCGGGGTTGAGCGAGACGCTCTCGATGCCCTCCTGCACCAGCCAGTCGGCAAAATCGGCATGGTCCGAGGGCCCCTGACCGCAGATACCGACATACTTTCCCTGGGCGCGGCAAGCAGCGATGGCCATGGCCAGCATCTTCTTCACTGCCGGGTCGCGCTCGTCAAAATCGGCGGCGATCAGCGCCGAGTCGCGATCCAGGCCCAGCGTGAGCTGGGTCATGTCGTTGGAGCCGATCGAAAAGCCGTCGAAGTATTCGAGGAATTCTTCAGCCAGCACGGCGTTGGACGGAATCTCGCACATCATGATGAGCTTGAGGCCATGCTCGCCACGCCGCAGCCCCTGTTCGGCCAGCGCTGCGGTCACCGCCTGGGCCTGCCCCAGGGTCCGCACGAAGGGGATCATAATCTGCAGGTTGGTCAGACCCATCGTGTTACGCACATAGCGCAGCGCTTCGCATTCCATCTCGAAGCAGGCGCGGAATGCCTCGGCGATATAACGCCCGGCGCCGCGGAACCCGATCATCGGGTTCTCTTCTTCCGGCTCATAGCGTGGCCCGGCAATGAGATTGGCGTATTCGTTGGATTTGAAATCGGACATACGCACGATGACCGGATGCGGGGCGAAGGCCGCCGCGAGGGTGGCGATGCCCTCGCTCAGGCGCATGACAAAGAATTCGCGCGGGCTGGGATAGGCGGCGATGCGCGGGGCGATCTCGGCGCGCAGATCGACCGGCAGGCGGTCGAACTCGAGCAGCGCTTTGGGATGAATGCCGATGCTATTGTTAATGATGAATTCCAGACGCGCCAGCCCGATGCCGGCATTCGGGATGGCAGCAAAGGCAAAGGCACGCTCAGGATTGCCGACATTCATCATCACCTTGACCGGTACCTCCGGCATCTGTGCCAGTTCCACCCGCTTGTGCTCGAATGGCAACTCGCCAGCGTAGATGAAGCCGGTATCGCCCTCGGCACAGGAGACCGTCACCGCGGTACCGTCGGCGATACGATCGGTGGCATCGGTGCAGCCGACCACTGCCGGCACCCCGAGTTCGCGCGCGATGATCGCAGCATGACAGGTACGGCCGCCGCGGTTGGTGACGATGGCCGCCGCCCGCTTCATGATCGGCTCCCAATCCGGGTCGGTCATGTCGGTGATCAGCACATCGCCCGGGCGCACCCGATCCATGTCCTTAATGGAATCGAGCACCCGCGCCTTGCCGGCACCGATGCGATGACCGATGCTGCGCCCGGTCGCCAGCACCTCACCCTTGCCCTTGAGCAGGTAACGCTCGATGACCTGACCGGAGCGGCTCTGCACCGTCTCCGGGCGCGCCTGCACGATATACAGCCGCCCGTCGAGCCCGTCCTTGGCCCATTCGATGTCCATCGGCCGCCCATAGTGCTGTTCGATCAGCACTGCCTGGCGGGCCAGCGCCTCGATCTCGGCATCGGTGATGCAAAAGACCTGGCGCTCGGCGGCGGGAACGTCCTCGGTACGCACCGGCGGGTTGGCCCCCGGCTCGGCATAGACCATCCGCAGCGCCTTGGTGCCGACGCCACGACGCAGGATGGCCGGGCGGCCGGCCACCAGAGTGGACTTGTGGACATAGAACTCGTCCGGATTCACCGCTCCCTGCACCACCATCTCACCGAGCCCATAGCTGGCGGTGATGAAGACCGCATCGCGATATCCGGATTCGGTATCCAGCGTGAACATCACCCCGCTGGCGGCACGATCGCTGCGCACCATCCGCTGGACCCCGGCCGAGAGGGCAACCTCGGCATGGGTGAAGCCTTGATGCACCCGGTAGGCGATGGCACGATCGTTATAGAGCGAGGCGAAGACCTCCTTGATCGCGTGCTTGATGGCGGGAAGTCCATGCACGTTCAGAAAGGTCTCCTGCTGCCCGGCGAAAGAGGCATCCGGCAGGTCCTCGGCGGTGGCCGAGGAGCGCACCGCCCAGGACAAGCTGGCCCCCACATCGACCTCGCTCCGCTCGATCAGGCGGCCATGGGCATCATCGATGGCTTGCTCCAGGGCCGGCTGGAAGGGCTGTTCGACGATCCAGCCACGGATGCGCGGGCCGGCGGCACTCAGGGCCCCGATGTCGTCCACATCCAGGCCCTCGAGTTCGGCCGCGATGCGTGCATCCAGGCCAGTCGCGGCCAGGAACTCGCGATAAGCCGCGGCGGTGGTGGCAAACCCCCCCGGCACCTGCACCCCGAGCTGGCTCAGATGCTGGATCATCTCCCCGAGCGAAGCATTCTTTCCACCCACGACACCTACATCGTCCATGCCCAGCTCGTTCAACCAGCGTACATAGTCGGTCATCGCCACGCGCCTCTCGACAGGGATGGGCCGGGCCGCCCGCCCGGAAAAAAGACTGGGAGAATACCCCTTCACCAGCCCAGTCAAGGATGCGCTGGATCAAGGGGCGGCAGGATCATCGCTGTTCAGGGGGCGGGACGAAGGGGCGGTAGCCGGCATCCCGGGCCAGCCCGACCGGCGCTGGCGCTGCGCCGGCAAGCGGCGGCGGAGTCGCTGTAGAACCCGGGTCTGGGCGCGGGTTCGGATTTAGCCTCGGGCTCAGCGACGACCCTGCGCCTCGGGGTCACAGTCCTCGGGCCTCGGGGCGCAGGTTGCGGGACTCAGAGCGGAAAGGCGGCGCGACAAAGGGTAAACAGGGCCGTCGGAAAAATGCCAAGCATCAACACCGCGATTCCGTTGATGCTGATGGCCACGCGGGCGCTGCTGCTGGTGAGGATTGGTCGATCGCTCTCCGGCTGGTCGAAATACAGCAGCTTCACGACGCGCAGGTAATAGAAGGCGCCAACGATCGAAAACGCTACCGCGACGACCGCGAGCCAAACCAACCCCTCGGCGACCACTGCCTGCAGCACCAGCAGCTTCGCCATGAATCCAACTAGCGGTGGTACCCCGGCCATCGAAAACATCAGCAAGGCCATCATCGCGCCCAGCCAGGGATCTCGATCTGCCAGTCCGCGCAGATCGGTCAGCTCCTCGACCTCAAATCCCTGCTGCGATACCAGCACCAGCACCCCGAAGGCACCGGCCGCCATCAGCGCATAGACGACGGCATAGAACATGGCCGCAGCATAGCCCTGCTGGGTGCCTGCGATGAGCCCGAGAAAGATAAAACCAACATGGGAGATAGTCGAATAAGCGAGCATCCGCTTGATGTTGGTCTGCGCTACCGCGACGATATTTCCGAGCCCCAGGGACAGCACCGCCAGGATGATCAGGATGTCTCCCCAGGCCCCCTGCAACCCGCCCAGGGCATCGATGAGGACCCGCGCCGCCATCGCAAAGGCAGCCACTTTAGGCGCGCTAGCCAGAAACAGCACAATCGGCGTCGGCGCCCCCTGATAGACATCAGGCAACCACATGTGGAAGGGCACCGCACCGAACTTAAAGGCGATACCGATCAGCACGAACACCATCCCAAACAGCAGGACGGTGTTGTCCTCGGTACTGCCGGCCGCAGCGACTCCGGAAAACTCGAGACTGCCGGATGCCCCGTAGAGCATGGAAATGCCGTACAGCAGCATGCCCGACCCCAGGGCACCCAGTACGAAATATTTCATCGCCGCCTCGGCGCCGATCCGCGAGTCGCGGTCGAAGGCGACCAGGGCATAGAGACATAGGGCCAGCAGTTCGAGCCCGAGATACAGGCTCAGGAAGCCGTTGGCCGACACCATGACCAGCATGCCGAGGACCGCGAACAAGACCAGCACGTGGTATTCACCGACCGCCATGCTGCGATCCCGCATGTAGGTTTCGGAATAGATGAACGAAAGCAGGCTCACGACCAGGATCGCCCCCTTGAGGAGATCGCTCATCGCATCCCGCACGAAGGCACCGCTGAATGCGGTCGCCGCCTCTCCGCCACCAACCAGGCCCACCGCAAGTAGCGCCAGGAGCAGCCCGCCCAGGGTGACACGATGATTCAAATAGCGCCGGTCTGCGGTCAGAAACAGGTCCATCACCAGCACCGAGCAGGCGGTGACCAGAATCAGTATCTCCGGCAGCAGGAGGAAAAAATCGGTTGCTGCAAAAGCCATGGGTTCGCCTCTCGCGCCCGGTTTCGCACCAGTCGGTCTCAGGTGCAGTCAGGCGATATTCGGTGGGATGTGAGTGTGCGCCATCGCGAGGTCTTAGCGGCCGCGCGTGACAGCCTAGGAGGGGTCGGCCAGCTCCAGCAGCGGTCGCCCCGATGCACCGCTGGCTGCCGCGCGCGGCAAGGTGCCAGGAGTCGGGGCGTCGGCTCCGCCTCGGGGAGCGCCCCCTGCTCAGGGCCTCGCTCAGGGCAGGCCGCTGCTGGTCAGCGACGGCAAGCCAGGTTCGCCGGCCAGCACCTTGCCTAACCCTGCGCCCAACTCGGTTCGAGCGCCAGGCAATTTGCTGACCTGAACCTGCGCCACCAGGCTGGTGATGGTCGGCTCCATCACGTCCACCAACGGCTTGGGCCACAGGCCAATGGCTAATACCATCGCTGCCATCGCGCCCAGATTGATCAGTTCGCGTCGATTGAGGTCCGGCAGGTGCGCGACTGCCTCGGTACGCACCTCGCCAAAGAGCACCCGCTTGACCATCCATAGGGTAAAGGCCGCGGCCAGCACCAGCGTGGTCCCAGCCAGCACCGCGTACCAGAAATCGGCCCGGAATGCGGCCAGGATGACCATGAACTCGCCAACGAACCCGGAGGTACCAGGCAGTCCGGCATTGGCCATCGCGAAGAACATCAGAAACGCCCCGAACCAGGGCATGCTGTGGATCACGCCACCATAGGCGGAAATCTCCCGCGAGTGCATGCGATCGTACAGCACCCCGACGCACAGAAACAGGGCGCCGGAGATGAAGCCGTGCGAGATCATCTGGACCATACCGCCACTGATACCAAGGATTGCACCGCCCTCCGCGGCCGGCTGGCGCATGATCGCAAACACCAGAAAGAAGCCGAGCGTGGCAAAGCCCATGTGCGCGATCGACGAATAGGCGATCAGCTTCTTCATATCCTGTTGTACCAGCGCAACGAACCCGATATAGACGATCGCAATTAGGGACAGAGCAATGATCAGCCAATCGAGTTGCGCACTGGCATCGGGCGTGATCGGCAGGCTGAAGCGCAGGAAGCCATAGCCACCGATCTTCAGCATGATCGCCGCCAGGATCACCGAGCCACCAGTGGGCGCCTCGACGTGGGCGTCGGGCAGCCAGGTGTGCACCGGCCACATCGGCACCTTGACCGCAAAGGCCAGCAGAAAGGCGATGAAAATCAGGGTCTGCGCAGTCAAGCCCAGGGGCAGCCGGTGGAAATCCAGGATGCCGAAGCTGTCGGCCTGGAAATACAGGTAGATCAGTGCCACCAGCATGAACACCGATCCGAAAAAGGTGTACAGGAAAAACTTGATCGTCGCGTACACCCGATTCGCCCCGCCCCAAATCCCGATGATGATGAACATCGGAATCAGCATCGCCTCCCAGAAGAAATAGAACAGGATCGCATCCAGTGAGGAGAACACCCCGACCATGATACCTTCCATGATCAGAAACGCCGCCAGATACTGAGACGGCCGATAGGTAATCACCTCCCAAGCGGCGATGATGACAAAGATGGTCACGAAGGTGGTGAGCAGAATCAGGGGCATCGACAGGCCATCGATCCCGAGGTGGTAATGAATGTCGAGGATTGGAATCCAGGGTGCAAACTCGACGAACTGCATCTCGGTCTGGGCCCGATCGAAGCCGAACCAGAGGGGCAGACTGACGGCAAAGGTGAGGACCGCCACCAGCAGAGCGATGCGTTTGGTCAGTTCCAGATCGTCCTCGCCGCTGGCGATCACAGCCACCCCGCCAATAATGGGGAGCCAGATCACCAGCGACAGCCAAGAAAGTTGCAGCAGCATGCCGGCGCGTCTCCGTCGGGGGTTACAGGGTCACGAACAGGGTCAGCAGTATCACCAGACCAAGGATCATCGCGAAGGCGTAATGGTACAGCAGACCACTCTGGACCCAGCGCAGTCGCCCGGCCAGCCAGCCCACAGCCCGCGCCGAGCCGTTGACGATGGCCCCATCGATCACTCCGCGATCACCGGCCAGCCACAGCAATCGGCCGAGACCTCGACCGCCCTCGGCGAAGGTCCGCTGATTGAACTCGTCAAAACCGTATTTGTCGAGCAGCAACCGCGTGAGCGGCCCACCACGCTCCTGCAACTCGGTGTCGATCGCCGGGTTACGGGCGTAGCGGAACCACCAGATATAGGCCGCCAGCAGCAGGCCCGCCATGGCCAGCCAGAACGGCGTGCCCTGCATCCCGTGGCGGATGAACTCGCGCTGCCCGTGCCAGTGCGCGGCGATCGGTTGCAGCGTGTCGTGGGCCGGAGCGACCACAATCGCCTCGCCCAACCAATTGTTTACCAGCAACGGTTCTACCGTATACCAGCCGATCAGCACCGATGGCACCGCCAGCGCGATCAGCGGCAGGGTCACCACCCAAGGGGTCTCGTGCAGGTGGGAGCGGGTGTGGTGGTCCATCCGCGGCTCGCCATGAAACACCAGGAAGTACATCCGGAAACTGTACAGCGCGGTCACGAAGGCCCCCAGGGTCAACAGGAGCGAGGCCAGCCCGGCGCCGTAGATATGGGAATGGCCGACCGCCTCGATGATCGCATCCTTGGAGAAGAAGCCGGAAAAACCAGGAAACGCGATCAGTGCCAGCGATCCCAGCAGCGCGGTGAACCAGGTGATCGGCATGTAGGCTTTGAGACCGCCCATCTCGCGGATATCCTGGTGATGGTGCATGGCGATGATGACCGAGCCGGCGGCCAGAAATAGCAGCGCCTTGAAGAAGGCATGGGTCATCAAATGAAAGATGCCTGCGGCATAGGCAGAGGCGCCTAGCGCAGCCACCATGTAGCCGAGCTGTGAAAGGGTCGAATAGGCTACTACCCGCTTGATGTCGTTCTGCACCAGACCGATCAGGCCCATGAAGAACGCGGTGACAGCGCCAATGATCAGCACGAACGACAGCGCCGTCGTCGACAGCTCGAAGAGCGGCGACATGCGTGCCACCATGAACACGCCGGCAGTGACCATGGTGGCGGCGTGGATCAGGGCCGAGATCGGGGTCGGACCCTCCATACTATCTGGCAGCCAGACATGCAGCGGCACCTGTGCGGACTTACCCATGGCCCCGATGAAAAGTAGGATGCAGATCAGTGTCATCAGCGAGACACCGCCGAGCAGAGCCACCTGGGTATCGGCCAGATCCGGCGCACGGGCAAACACCTCGGCATAGTCCAGCGAACCGAAGTACATGGCCACCGCGGCGATCCCGAGCAGGAAGCCAAAGTCGCCGACCCGGTTGACCAGAAAGGCCTTGAGGTTGGCAAAGACCGCCGACTCACGCACTGACCAGAAGCCAATCAACAGGTAGGACACCAGGCCGACCGCCTCCCAGCCGAAGAACAACTGCAGGAAGTTGTTCGCCATCACCAGCATCA